>JANQGP010000495.1 GCA_028277265.1 Woeseiaceae bacterium
CCGAACTGCTGCATCGTGGAAGCGAGCAGCTTGAGCGTCGCATTCTTGCCCTCCAGCAGGCTCTCCACGGTCGCGTTCTCGGCCGCCGCGAGTCCCATCTCGAGCGTATCGCGGACAGCGAGCAACTCCTTGCCGAAGCGCTCCAGCGCGAACTTGCGGGCATTCTCGACGTCGCGCGTCGCGCGTTTTCGGACGTTTTCGAGTTCGGCAGCTGCCCGCAGATAGCGGTCCCAGTGCTCGCTCGCCTTGGCCTGGGCCTCCGCGAGCGCGACCTCCGGATCGGTCTCTTCGTCTGCGGCCGGTTCGGCAACCTGTCCTTCGGCGGCTACCTCCTGCTCATCCTCGGGTGCCTCATCGACGGCCTCTTCAGGGCGTTCGGCGTTCATGTCGTGCTCCAAATCGGTACCTCGGCGGCCGTCTTTGCGGCCAACGCTCAACGAATGTGCGCAGTGTGGGGACCGGCGAGAAAATATCAAGCCGAAAGCGGTTTTTTTTCGACTTGTCTAGCTTTGCTGGCCTTGCCCGAGAACGGTTTCGAGCAGCCTGGCCGTCACATCCACGATCGGCACCACCCGGTCGTAGGCCATGCGCGTCGGGCCGATGACGCCGAGCACACCGATCGTGTCGTCGTCGAGGTGATACGGCGCGGTGACCACGCTGCAATCGTCGAGGATGCCGTAGCCCGACTCCTCGCCGATGAAAATGCGGACGCCATCGGCGTTGATACTGCGATCGAGCAGGTCGAGGATCAGGCGCTTGTGCGAAAAGGCCTCGAACAGGCGCCGGAGCTTGTCGATGTCGGACAACTCGGCGAAATCCATGAGATTGGTCTCGCCCGCCAGCACATACTCTTCGTCGGCATGCTCGGCCCTGTCCATCGCCAGATGGGCGACCGAGATGATGTCGCGCATCGCCTGGTCCATCGAGCTCCTCGTCCTGTCGAGATCCTCGAGCAAACGCTCTCGAACAGTGTGCAGGTCCGTCCCTGCGTAGTGTTCGTTGATGTAATTCTGCGCCTGCACGAGTTCGGACTGCGTGTAATTCCGATCGGTGTGCAGGATACGGTTCTGCACCTCGGTGTCATTGATGACGAGGATGACGAGCACCCTGTTCTCTGACAGCGGCAGAAACTCGATCTGCCGAAGCGCGATTTTCGGCGCGCGCGGCACGGTCACGACGCCCGCCATACTCGTAAACTCGGACAGCATGTTCGAGACCGTACTGACGAGCGCGCCCGGGCTGTCATACTCGCCGCCGAGCTTGCGCCGGATCTTGCGGATATCGCTGTCGCCGGGCTGCCGGTAGCGAACCAGCGTGTCGACAAACATGCGGTACCCCTGGGGCGTGGGGATTCGGCCTGCCGACGTATGGGGCGCGGACACGAGGCCCATGTCCTCCAGGTCCGACATGACATTGCGAATCGTTGCCGGGCTCAGGTCGAGACCGGAGTCTTTCGAAAGCGTACGCGAACCGACCGGCTGGCCATCGCGAATATAGCGCTGGATCAACACGCGGAGGAGATGCTGCCCGCGGTCGTTCGGAAACGTATTTGATGCATCTGCCGACATTCGCAAGAAACGCTAGCAACGGGTTGGCGGTCGGTCAAGGGTCTGCAACAATCGCCGGATGGACAGTGAATTCCGGAAGATTGCACTGGTTGGCCGGCACGCCGACGCGCGTGTCGCCGAGCCGATGACGGAACTCGCGACGTATTTGACAAAAGCCGGCTTCGACGTCCGCGCCGCCGACTATATCGCGTTCGATCTGCCCGTCACGCGGGTCCCCGAAGAGAGCCTTTGCGAACAGGCCGATCTCGCTATCGCGATTGGCGGCGATGGCACGATGCTGCATGCAAGCAGACTCAGCCGGGACCACGGCACCCCGATTCTCGGCATCAATCGGGGCCGCCTGGGCTTTCTCGCGGACATTACGCCCGACGAGATGATCGCCAGCGTTGAACTCGTGCTCGCCGGCAGGTATCTCAAGGACTCCCGCCTCCTGCTGAAAGCCCGACTCGTTACCGACAGCGGCGAGGAACACATCGCCTACGGACTCAACGATGTCGTCCTGCAGCGCCAGGGCGCCGGCGGCATGGTCGACTTCTCGACCCATATCGCCGGGCAATACGTCAACACCCATTCGGGCGACGGCCTGATCGTCGCAACGCCGACCGGGTCCACCGCGTATGCGCTTTCCTGCGGCGGCCCGATCCTCGAGCCGCAAATCGACGCCATCGCACTCGTCCCCATTTGCCCTCATACGCTCACCGACCGGCCCATCGTCGTGCCTGCCGACCGGGGGATCGACATCGCGCTTCTGGGCCGCGACGAGACGCGTGCCGAGGTAACTGTCGATGGCGTTCACCTGGGCACGCTGGGCCCGAACGACGGGCTTTCGGTCGCGCGTGCCGAGCGCCGCATCAATCTGCTGCATCCACCCGGCCACGACTTCTTCGGTATCCTGCGCTCCAAGCTCTTCTGGGGCCGCGACAGCCGCAAGCGCGGCACCGCGGACGAGGCCTGACCTTGTTGATGAACCTGCAGATTCGCGATTTCGCGATCGTCGATCGCATCGAAATCGAATTCGCGGCGGGGATGACCGTGCTGACCGGCGAAACGGGCGCCGGCAAGTCCATTCTCGTCGATGCGCTCGGACTCGTGCTGGGCGATCGCGGCAGCGCACAGCTCGTTCGCGAGGGCGCGAAACGCGCCGAATTCGCGGCGGAATTCGACGTTAGCAGCCTGCCCGCCGTCGGTGACTGGCTTGGGGAACAGGCCCTCGACCTCGACGGCGAATGCCTGCTCCGCCGCGTCATCAATGCCGACGGCCGGTCGCGAGCCTTTATCAACGGCAATGCAGTGCCGGTGTCCCAGCTCAAGGCGCTCGGCGAACTGCTGCTCGACATTCACGGCCAGCACTTCCACCAGTCGCTTGGCCGCAAGAACGTGCAACGCGATCTCCTCGACCATTTCGGCGGCCTGCTCGACGACCGCGCCGTTGTGGCGACGCATTACATCGAATGGAAGACGCTTGCAGAGCGCCTCGAGGCACTGCTGTCCGCGGAGTCGGATCGGGCCTCGCGGCTCGACCTGCTGACTTTCCAGCTCAATGAACTCGATACCCTTGCCCTTCAGGACGGCGAGATCGAGGCGTTGGCGAACGAGCGTGCCAGACTGCAGAACAGCGGCAGACTGGCCGAGGGCGTCGGTTCGGCGCTCGCCGTTCTCTATGACGAGGACAACGGCAACGCGAACAGCCTGATCGCCGATGCCCTGAGCACCATCGAGCAACTCGCGGAATTCGACGAGACGCTCGCGCCGGTCGGGGAGCTGCTGAGCAGCGCCGGCATCCAGATCTCGGAGGCCGCCGATACGCTGCGCCGTTACGGCGAGTCGATCGATATGGACCCGGCACGGCGCGACTGGGTCGAGGAGCGCCTCGACGCCATCCAGGCCATAGCCCGAAAACACCGGGTGCAACCGGAAGACCTGCAGGAACTGACCGGGCATCTCCGGGCCGAGCACGACGAACTCAGCCATGCCGAGGAGCGCGGCCGTGAGCTCGGCGAACAGGCCGAAGCGGCCCGCCGCGCCTTCGCGAAGCATGCGCGCAAGCTCTCCGACGCACGCAAGCAGGCCGCCGCACGCTTCGCCGATGCCGTCACCGACGCCATGCACGGCCTCGGCATGCCCGGCGGCGTGTTCGACGTTTTTCTGCACGCACTCGACGACGACGTGGCGCGGCCCTGGGGCCTCGATGACATCGAGTTCCTGATCAGCGCCAACCCGGGCCAGTCGCCGCAGTCACTGGCGAAGATCGCCTCCGGTGGCGAGTTGTCTCGCATGAGTCTTGCGATACAGGTCATCGCAAGCGACGGCAGCGCCATACCGGCGATGGTCTTCGACGAAGTCGACAGCGGTGTGGGTGGCGGCGTGGCCGAGATGGTCGGCCGGCGCCTGCAGGAGCTGGGCGCAAGCCGCCAGGTGCTGTGCGTGACTCATCTGCCGCAGGTCGCAAGTCTCGCCGACCAGCATTTCCGCATCAGCAAGGTGACCGACGGCAAGTCCACGCGTACGCAGGTTCACGTGCTCGGGAAGGACGAACGCATCGAAGAACTGGCGCGCATGCTGGGCGGCGTGGAGATAACGCGCAAGACGCTCGATCATGCGGCCGAGATGCTGGCCGGTGCGCGGCAACAACGCGCCTAATCGTCCGCGTCTTCGCGATTCCTGACGTACAGAACCAGGCTGTGGTCGATCAGTTCGAAGCCGTGTTTTTCGGCGATCTCGTGCTGCAGCCGCTCGATTTCCTCGCTGACGAACTCGATCACGTCTCCCGTTTCGACGCACACCATATGGTCGTGGTGATCACCGTCGTCGAGTTCGAACACCGAATGGCCGCCCTCGAAATTGTGGCGTGTCACGAGCCCGGCCGACTCGAACTGGGTAAGAACCCGGTAGACCGTGGCCAGCCCGATGTCCTCACCGGACTGCAGCAACGACTTGTAAATATCTTCCGCGCTCAGGTGCCGCAGCTTCGAACTCGCGAGGATCTCGAGAATCTTGAGACGCGGCAGCGTGACCTTCAGGCCGGCTTTGCGAAGCTCTTTTCGTTGCTGCATGTGCAAACTCATTCGGGGTATGATGCGCGCCTATTATGACGCAGGTAGCAACCGGACTCCATGACCCACCGTAAGTTGACTCTCGTTTTCATCGCGATCATGTCGCTGATCTTCTTCAGCAGCTGCGTGTATCGGCCGAGCATCGCCCAGGGAAACCTCGTAAAAGAGGAAGACCTGGCGCAACTCGATGTCGGCATGACCCGGAACCAGGTCCGCTTCCTGCTTGGGACCCCGATGATCGACGACCCGTTCCACCGGGATCGCTGGGACTACATCTACTATCTCAAAGTCGGCCGTGGGGACGCCAGGTTCAAACGCTGGGTCTCGGTGTTCTTCGAAGACGGCATCGTCAGCGAAGTGCGCAGGGACCAGGAGCTAGATCCCGGCCTTTAGACGGCGCGCCTCGCGCGGGTCCACATCCAGAGGCCGGTAGAGCTCGACCCGGTCTCCGTCTCTGACAACGTGATCGCGGTCGACGAGCCGCCCCCAGATTCCCGCCTGTGCTTTCTCGAGATCCACGCCCGGAAACTCGCTGACCAGGTCGCCTTTCATGATTACGTCGCCGACGGTCGAGCCCGCTGCCAGGGTAATCGACCGAAGGACCTGTTTCTCGGGTAACGCGAAAACGAGTTCGACCGATATCGCCGGCATCGTCAGGCGCCGTACATCTCGGCCGCGCGCCGCGTGAAGGAATCGACGAGCGAGTTGCAGGTATTCTCGAAGAAGCGCCCGAAGATCACGTCGGTAGCCTTGCTGTCGAATTCGAACTCGAGAACCAGTACCACCTTGCTTCCCGCGTCGCCGAGCTGCTGGAAGGTCCAGCCCCCGGACATGTGCCTGAACGGTCCGCCAACGAGCTCGATGCCGAGCGATTCGTTGGGCTGCAACACGTTGCGGGTCCTGAAGCGTTTGCTGATCCTGCCCCGGCGCAGTCCGAGCGATGCCTCGATCAGGTCGACACTGTCGATGTGCACCTCGGCGTAGTTGCACCACGGCAGGAACGACGGATACTTCTCCACATCCTTGATGAGCTCGTACATCTGTGCCGCCGAGTACGGCACGAGCGCACTGCGGCTCACTTTGCGCATCTAGCGGATTGCGTTGATCAGGACGAGCAGGATACCGATCGGCGCGACGTACCGCGCCAGGATACGCCAGGCCTTGAACAGCCCCCCGGAGTTACCGAGTTCGTCGGACGTGGAATTGCGGCACATCACCCAACCCGCGAAGATCACGATCAGTAGTCCGCCGAGCGGCAGCATGATGTTGCTCGTCAGGTAGTCCACGTTGTCGAACACGGTTCCTGCGAGGAATCGGGTGTCGGCGAGAACGTTGAACGACAGGACCGAACCGAAGCCGAGCGCCCAGATCAGCAGGCCGATGCCCATGGTCGCCTGTGCGCGCGTCTTGTGGAAATGCTCGACAATCCACGCGACCGCCGGCTCCATCAGGCCGATTGCCGACGTCCAGGCCGCAAACGACAGCAGTACGAAAAAGACGGTCGAGAAAAAGACGCCACCCGCCATCTGGCCGAACGCCAACGGCAGCGTGTTGAACACGAGGCCGGGGCCGTCACCCGGGGTCAGACCGTTGGCGAACACCAGCGGGAATATCGCCAGCCCGGCGAGAATCGCGATGGACGTATCCGCGGTCACGACAGCCGCCGAAGCACCCGTAATCGAGGTCTCCTCGGGCAGGTACGCACCGTAAGCCATCACCGCACCCATGCCGATGCTGAGCGTGAAGAAAGCCTGGCCGAGCGCCGCAAGAACACTGTCCCACGTCAGCTTGCTGAAGTCCGGCGTGAACATGAATGCCACGCCCTGGCCGAAATAGCCCGAGTTGATGGCGTAACCGAGGAGGACGATCATCAGGACGAGCAAGGCCGGCACCATGAAGCGGACCGCCTGCTCGAGCCCTCGCTCGACGCCACGGGCGACCACGAAAACGGCGAGCCCCATGAAGATCGTGTGCGTGAGTGCGACGAGCCGCCAGTCGCCGACGAAGCTGCCGAACTCCGCGCCCACGGCGTCGGCACTCGCGCCGGCGAAGGCTCCGGTCACGCTCTTGACGATGTAGGCGAGCGTCCAGCCCGCTATAACGCTGTAATAGGACAGAATCAGGATGCCGGCGAGAACGCCCATGCCGCCGACCCACTTCCATCGTTCGGAACTGGCCTCTTCCTGGCCGAGGAGCTTCATCGTCGCGACCGGATTGCGGCGACCGCGGCGGCCGATGAGGATTTCCGACATCATGACCGGCATGCCGATCAGGATCACGCAGACCAGGTAGACGAGCACGAAAGCGCCCCCGCCATTCTCCCCCGCGACGTACGGAAACTTCCAGATGTTGCCCAGGCCGACCGCCGAGCCGGTGACGGCAAGGATGAATGCCATCCGGGATGACCAGTGCCCGTGAAGGGAGCGCCGTTTGTCGCCGCCGGCCTGGTTACTGAGCATGTTGATTCTCTGAACCGCGAGGAATCCGGCGATTCTTATACAAATCCCCGTGCCTGACAACGCTTTGCCCGTATAATCCGCTCGCGACTCGGGCACCTCAATAGACGTCGAATGGGCAAGAAAAAGACCAAGAAACCGGCTAGCAACGTCATCGCCGTCAATCGGCGGGCACGGCACGACTACTTCATCGAGGACCGTTTCGAGGCCGGGCTGGCGCTCGAGGGTTGGGAGGTGAAGAGCTTGCGTGCGGGCAGCGCTCAACTGGCCGAAGCCTACGTGAACCTGAGAAAAGGCGAAGCCTGGCTGGTGGGCGCCCACTTCTCACCGCTAAGGACCACCTCGACGCACGTCAGCGCAAACCCGACCCGCGACCGCAAACTCCTGATGCATCGCCACGAACTGGACCGGCTGACCGGCGCCGTCGAGCGCAAGGGCTACGCACTCGTGCCCCTCGACCTGCACTGGCACAAGGGAAAGGCCAAACTGTCGCTGGGACTCGCCAAGGGCAAGAAGCAGCATGACAAGCGCGCCGACCGAAAGGACCGCGACTGGCAGCGACAGAAAGAGCGAATCCTCAAGAATTAATTTTTTAAATCAGACGTTTAAATAACTTTTTTAAAGTAAATTATACGTTTTGACCTGTCGAAAATGCGGTGTTATCGCGTTGTTTTCCGGCTCAAAGCCCATACACTAGGCTGTACACGGGGGTGACATGGCTTCGACGTGGGTCGCGAAACTCCGAGTGCATGCCGAGGGACAGAGTACCTCGTAAATCCAACTGTAAAACTCATAGTTGCCAACGACGACAACTACGCACTAGCTGCTTAAAAACCAGCCTAGCGCCTTCCGCCCGGACCGTGCCTGTGCGTCCGGATCCCGGGAGTCACCGACACAGGACCGCGGTGAGGGCATGTTCAGGGCCTGACCCGTTAAATCTCTACTGAACTGGCTGCGAGTCTTCCCTGCCCGTCGGGTAGCCCGCAGTGAGATCAAAGACGGAATAAGCATGTAGACCTCGTAGC
>JANQGP010000040.1 GCA_028277265.1 Woeseiaceae bacterium
GCGGCCGTGTACAGGTTGCCGAGATCGAGCATCGTATCGCTGCCGAGCCGCAGCTTGTCGAGTATCTCCAGCCGGAAATGACGCGACGCGCGGAACGCACGCAATGCCGCCATCGTCAGCGGGTAGGCCTCGTAATCCAGTTGCTCGGGGTTTGCGAGTTCCGCGACCGCGGGTTTCGACACCATCTCCCGAAGCATCGCCCCGACGTCGACACCGGCCTCGTAGCAATACGACGCGAGCTCCGCGCGATCCTCGTTGCTGCCCTGGCTCAGGGCGAACAGGTACGAGACTGCCCAGCCCGTTTCGGGCATGCGCCGATACGGCCGGTGCAGGTACACGCTGCGCAACGAGCGCAGGTACGCGCTGGGATCGAGTTCGCGCTTCTGGTACATGTCGTGCAGGGCGTGCAGCGTTTCATCGACGTAGCAGGTCGTCGAATACTTGCCGTTGAATACAGGGTAGTCCTGTACCTGGTGCGACTCGGAGCGATCCTGGCCGCAGAAGCGGGACATCGGCTTGCGGAAATCCATGATCCGGTAGTCCGAGGCGGATCCCGAGCCGACGAGATCGACGACCGCGAGTTGCGGGTCTTCCTCGAGCAGCATCGCAACGGCCCCCGCGCCCTGCGTCGGCTCGCCAGAGCTGCCGCGCGCGTACTCGGCGATGTCGGCACACACGACGATGGCCTGGCTCCCCGCGCCGTCCAGCGCGAGGTGCCGAATGGCGCCCTTCATGCCGTAGACGCCGCCGAGGCAGGCATGCTTGAACTCGGGCACCTCGCAACTGCGCGCAATCGGCGGTTTGCCGCGCCCGACCAGGGCCTCGTCCACCATGCCCTTGACGATGATCGCGCCGGCGGAATTGTCCGTGCTGGATTCGGTGCCGAGCCCGAGGAACTTCACCCGGCCGGGATCGACGTCGTACTGGTCGATCAGGCGAATGACGGCATTGGCCGCCATCGTATAGACGCTGTGATCGGGCCCGCGGCAGCGAAAACTGCGGCCGACGACTTCGCGTATCTTCGGCCACTGATTGTCCGTCCAGTCACACCAGTCCTCCAGCCAGACGCGGTATGGCGGGATATAGGCGGCGAGGCCGCTGATACCGATGGATCGTGTGGAATTGGGCTGAATCATGACTTAAGTTCGGTTAGCCCGGCGATTTTAGATGCGCGGGCCCCGTCACTCAACTCTTGCAGCCTGTTGAAAAGGTAGCTAGGGGCTCAGCGCGCTCGACTGAGCCTCCAGATACCGGTTCTACGGGCTGCCTGATTCGACGTAAATCGTGATCGGCTCGGAGAAGAGCGGCGGGTCGTGGGGAACGTGAAGGTGGTCGCCGAGCAACATCTGCAGCGTATGCTCGCCGGGCTCCAGCGCGATCTCCGTCGACGTGCTGCCATCGCCGAAGTGCACGTGATTCGCATCAGCCGGGATCGGCAGGCCCATATCGGGCAGCGCCGTGTTGATCAGCAGGTGGTGGTGACCCGAGTGCGGCGTGTCGTCACCGGCGGGCGCCACGGTCATGCCTTCGATGCCGAATTCGATGCCCACCGGACTCGTCACGGTATCGCCGTCCGCCGGACTTATGAAAAATACGCGGGCCCCTTCGACCGACGGCGTTCGCGGCAGGCCGGCTGCCGCCGGCGCTTCTGTCGCGGGTTCGGCCGCCGCGCCGGCTGCCGGCTCCTCGGCGGGCTTCTCGCCGCAGGCGGCGATCGCGAAAGTGCAGGCCAGCACGGGCAGAATTCGATTCTTCACTGTTATCTCCTGTCGGGTCAGACGGACATGGACATGATCGCCACCAGGGTTGCCCCGAGCATTGTAAACGCTGCGCCCGCGAAATAGGCGACCACGAGTA
>JANQGP010000099.1 GCA_028277265.1 Woeseiaceae bacterium
TTCGTGACCAAGGCGATCGCCGACTTCGATCGCGCCTCGATCATCCTGTTTACGATGATGATCGGCGGCATGGTCGGCATCATCACGCGCAACGGCGGCATGGCGAGCATCGTCCGCAACATCGTCAGCCGGGCCAGGACGGCGATCGGCGGCCAGGTTGCGGTGTGGCTGATGGGCCTGATGATCTTCTTCGACGACTACAGCAACACGCTGGTCGTCGGCAATACCGCACGTTCGCTGACCGACCACCTCAAGGTATCGCGAGAGAAGCTCGCCTACATCGTCGACTCGACCGCGGCCCCGGTCGCCTGTATTGCGCTGATCACGACGTGGATCGGTTACCAGATCGGGCTGGTCGACCAGGCGCTCGCCTCGATCGACGAGCTGTCGCACATCCAGGCCTACTCGGTGTTCATCTACTCGATTCCGTACAGCTTCTACCCGATCCTCGCGATTGTTTTCGTGCTGATGATCTCGGCCAGCGGCCTCGACTTCGGGCCCATGTACAAGGCGGAGGTGCGCGCGCGCAACGGCAGCGTAAAGCCCGAAACGAGTGAGGAGCTGCCGGCCATCCAGGGCGATGAACTCGAACCGAAGGACCGCATCCCGCTGCGGGCGATGAATGCCTTTGTCCCGATCATCAGTCTCGTCGTCGCGCTGCTGGCCAGCCTGTTCCTGCTCGGCGAAGGGGACAACCTCGTGGAAATCCTCGGAACGACGAGCCCGTACCAGGCCATGATGTACTCGTCCTTCGTCGGCGTGCTGGTCGCGGCCACGATGTCGATCACGCAGGGCATCCTGTCCGTCCACGAAACGGTGGACGCGTGGTACGGGGGCCTGCGTGCCACGTTGTTCGGCATGATCATCCTCGTGCTCGCGTGGTCCCTGTCCGACCTGACCGGAGCGCTGAACTCGGCGGACTACCTCGTCACGCTGCTTGCCGATTCGCTGCCGGTCGGCCTGATTCCGGCGATCGTCTTCGTGCTCGCCGCCATTACCGCGTTCACGACAGGCACGAGCTGGGGCACGATGGCCATCCTGATGCCGCTGATCATCCCGCTGTCGTGGGCGGTCATGGGCGTCAACGGCATCGCCGACGACGGCGGCATGCATATCCTGTATTCGGCCGTTGCGTGCTGTCTTGCCGGTGCCGTCTGGGGCGATCACTGTTCACCGATTTCGGACACGACGGTGCTATCGTCGGTTGCGAGTGGATGCGACCACATCGAACACGTCCGTACGCAGCTGCCGTATGCCTTGCTGGTCGGTTTCGTCGCCCTGGGCATTGGCACGATTCCGGGCGGCTTTGGCATGCCGCCGTGGATTTCGCTCGTCGTCGGGGTCGTCATTCTCGGCGGCGTGCTCAAGCTACTCGGCAAGAGGGCGGGAGCGCAGGCCTGATCATGGACAAGTACACAGGCGATCACGCGTTACACCGGGACAGCCTGTACGGCACGACGCCGGAGCCAACCTATGCCGGCGTGGCATCGTTCATGCGGCGCAAGTATGTCACGGATCTCGCCGGCGTCGACGTTGCCGTGACGGGCGTGCCGCTCGACACGGCGACGACCAATCGGCCGGGCTCACGCTTTGGACCGCGGTCGATCCGCAATGCGTCGACAATCATGGCGTGGGAGAAACCCTACGGCATGGATTTCGATCCGTTCGACAAGCTCGCGGTCGCCGACGTAGGCGACTGCTTCTTCGATCATGGCAAGCCGGAAGCCGTGCCCGACGCGATCGAGGCGCATGCCTCGCGCATCATCGAGCAGGGTCCTGCGCTGCTCGCACTGGGCGGCGATCACTTCGTCACGTATCCGCTGCTCAAAGCGCATGCGAATAAGCACGGTGCGCCGTTGTCGTTGCTGCATTTCGACGCACACAGCGACACCTGGAAAGACGAGGACGATCGCATCGACCATGGCACGATGTTCTTCCGGGCGGCGAACGACGGGCTCGTGGATCCGGCGACATCGATGCAGATCGGCCTGCGCACCGAGAACCCGGACACGCTGGGCTTCAACATCATCGATGCGCCGCGCGTGCACGCGCAGTCGATCGATGCGGTTGTCGCCGAAACACGCGAAGTGCTGGGCGATCGAAAAGTCTACGTGACCTTCGATATCGACTGCCTCGATCCGAGCGTTGCGCCGGGCACGGGCACGCCGGTTTGCGGCGGCCTGACGTCGCACCAGGCGATGTCGATCCTGCGCGGACTTCAGGGCATCGATGTCGTCGGCATGGATATCGTCGAAGTCGCGCCGGCTTACGACATCGCCGAGATCACCTCGCTCGCTGCGGCACACCTCGCGATGGAGATGCTCTACCTGTACGCGTGTCGTCCGGGGGCCTGACTCAGGCGTTCTGGCGAATCTCGCCGGGCAGGAACACGTCGATGATCATGTCGGCGATTTCATCGAGCGTCTCTGTCTTTGCCGTGTCGATATCGCTCGACGCCTTGAGCTCGTTGCCGAGCGCGAGCAAGCCGCCGGATGACAGGCGGATCATCGTGAACAGCAGCTTGGGGTTGCCTGCAGGAGCGACGCCGAGGGCCTGGAGTTCCTCGATCAGTTCGAACGTGGCGTCGAAAAACGGCTTGAGGTGTTCTTCGATCAGCCAGTCGAGACGCGCGTTCGGATAACTGGCTTCCTGGACCATGACCTTGTGCAGCGCAGGCTGGCTCTTTGCGTAGTACACGTAGGCGCGAATCAGCGATGCGAAACGTTCCTTCGGGCCCTCGTGCCGGTGATCCTCGAGCGAGGCCGCAAGCGAGCGCCGGAAATCGCGAAAAACCCTGTCCGCCGCCGCGCGCCAGAGCTTGTCCTTGTTCTTGAAATGGTAGGTAATCAGCGGATGGTGGACGCCGGCGCGCTCGGCGATGTCGCGCGTCGACGTGCCATTGAAGCCGTTCTCGGAAAACGCCTCGATCGCCGCATCGAGGAGCTTCTGCTGGGTGACGATGCTGCGCCGTTGTTGTCTGCGTGCCGGCTTGCCGGCATCGATTTCTTGCGACACTTATTTTGACCGGACATGAAAAAATTCCGCTAACCTTAGCGGGATTCCGTTTCCTTATCCAGTCGGGCGCGGAGTGCTCACTCGAGCGCGAATACGAGCCGCGAACCGGCGCGTTTTTCGACGAGCACGCCGTCGTCGAAGGACGGTTCGAAGGTCCATTTCTCGACGGCCCGCACGGCGGCATTGTCGAACACGCCCTCGGGGCTCGAGGCCAGCACGTCGATGTCCTTGACGTTGCCGTCGACCCCGACCGTGAAGACGATGTCGACCCAGCCGGACTGGCCACGACGCTGCGCGGCGCGCGGGTACTTCGGTGCGACGTAGCGGGTACGCGTGAGCGAGCTTGCGGGGACCGGCTTCTGGTCACGCACGTCGACCGGTGTCTCGACCGGTGTCTCGACCGGTGTCTCGGCCGGTTTCTCCGCCAGCGTCTCGAGCGGCTTCTCCACCGGCATCTCGACCGGCACAGGCTCGGGAAGCGAAGCGGTCGATCCGACCGCCTGCGGTGCCGGCGACTCGGGTTCCGGTTCGGCCGTGGCGTCGTCGTTGGCGGCGAGCGAATCGTTGCCGGGCATTGCATTGGACGCCGTGTCGGCGACGGGAGATTCGGGTTCAGCCGCCGCGGCCTCCTGCTGCTGCGTCTGTTGTGCGGCGAGCGCGTCGAGCGCGGCCTGGCGCTCGGCTTCGAGGCGCGCCTGGGTTGCCTGCCGCTCGGCTTCCGCGCGGGCTTCGGCTTCAGCGCGCTGCTGTGCCTCTACGATGGCGTCGCGAGCGCCTTGCAGCGCCGACTCGGCACCGGCGAGGTCGGCATTCGTCGAGTTGATCGCGCGGGCGTCCGTGAGCAGACTGTCCGCCGCATCCAGGTTGCCGGAATCGATCTCCGCGCGCGCTTGCAGCACCAGTCTGCTAGCCACGACGTCCAGCCCCTGGAGGGCAGCCGTATTGCCCGGATCGTTCGAAAGGACGAGTTCATAGTAGTAACGCGCATTGTCGTTGGCCGGGGCCAGCATCGCGCCTTCCTCGAGGCGTGCCGAGGCGAGTGCCAGCACCTCCTCGACCCGCTGCGCACTACGCGCCGCACTGAGTTCTTCCGCGACGGTGTTGATCTCGGACACATCCGTGACGCCGAGCGCCCGCGCCGCGGCGATGGCGTTCGCGGCATCTTCGAAGCGCGTCTCGCGAATCGCGGCTCGCGCGTCGACCAGATGGCTGCGCAGCTGAATCTGTGACAGCTGTGCCGTCAGGAAGGGCAGGCGATTGTTGTCCGGGTCTGCGAGGGCGACACGATCGAGAGCGGCCTCGGCATCATTGATACGCCCGTCGAGCAATGCCGTCTCGGCCATACCGAGCGCCTCGTCTATCACGGCATCGTACTCCGCGGCGACTTCCGCATCGGACGGGTCGGCTTCGAGCGCCGCCGCGAACAGCTCGATGGCGTTGTTGCCCTGCGGATCGAATATCTGGCCGGCGTCCCTCGCGAGACGAGCCTCCTCCACAAGACCGGCGGCCGGGTTATCGACAGGCGCCGGAGCAGGCGGTACGGACTCGGGCTCGGCCTCCGAGCTCGAGGGCGTGGACGTGGCGGCCTCTTCGACGGGCGTTGCCGCCGGCGCGGGCGGCTCGACCGGCTCTTCGTCACCGCCGAGCAGCCAGAAGAGCGACCCGATCAGAGCGACTGCAACGACGGCAGCACCGCCGATGACGGCTGGCTGCCGCGGAAAAGCGCCGCCCGCGCCGCCGGATTCGGCCGACGCCGGCAAATCCAGCGCCGATTCCACCGGGCCGTCGTCTTTCTCATTGCCTTTGAATTTCTTGCTGACCGTGCTGATGATGCCGGTCATCGTCTCGGTGAACTTCGCGTCGTCGCCGCCGAATGCGGTCGACAGGGTGTCGTCGACCGGCGATGAGACTTCGAGGTCTCCGAGCGGCGGTTCGGCCCGAGACTCGACAGGCGGCGGCGCTTTGGCAATCGGCTTCGGCTTTTTCCCGGCTTCGGTTGCCGGCCTGGCTTCCGGCTTCGGCTTGGCCACCGGTTTCGGCGCGGGTTTGGCCGCGGGTTTCCGGACCGTCGCCGCCGGCGCATTCTTCGCCTTGAACGCCGAGTCCGGCGCTTCGAGGTGATGCTTCACCGACGCTTCGACCGCGAGCCTCGCGCGACCCGGAGATACCGGCTTCAGCAGGAAGCGGTAGACCTTGCCGCGGTTGATCAGGTCCATGAGCATCTCGCCGTCGTCACGACGACCCGCGACGACGGAAACGAGACGCGGCGAGCCCTTTCGCAAATGCTGCGTCAGCTGTTCGATCTTCTCGCCGACCATTGCGGCGTCGACAACGGCGACGCCGACCTTGTGCTTGCGAATCGTCTCGTCGGCCTGCTTGAGCGTATTGGCGTAATGCACGGTGTGCATGCCGCGCGACGAATCCTTGATCGTCGTCAGGAATTCCTGGTCCTTGGTCAGTACGAGGACGTCGACAGACCGTGCGCCGACGGCTGCAGCCGCCGCGACCTTTTCGGGATTCAGCGCGGGCATTCGACCGGTACCGTCGCTGATGATCGTCGAGCCGTTGTCGGCCGTTTCCATGACGATGTGCTCGGCCGACGCCGGTACGTCCGGACTTGCCATCGTGTCGTTTGCCGACTCCGCGAGTGCCATCAGCCGCATCTGCTGGGTCGCGCTGTCGACGAGCTTGAGCAGGCCGTCGCCGGTGACGTCACCGGTAACGACCTGGAAGACTTCCTCGTCGCCGACGAGCGCCTCGATGCTCTCGCCGGAGTTACCGGCCAGCAGGATGCCGATCGTGTCGGGGGAACGCTTCTTGGCTTCGCGCAGTGCTTCGATGCCGCTCATGCCCGGCAGGTCCTGCGCCGAGATAATCACGTTGATCGGCGTTTCGCCCAGGGTTGCGAGGCCTTCGGTACCGCTGGTTGCACAGTGCACGGTATAGCTGTCACTGAAACCCGAACTCAGCGAGTCCAGGGTGCTCTGCTCACTGTGCAGTAACAACACCTGAGTCTTGAATTGGTCGAGCGGCACGTTGTGTCCTCCGTGGCCTTATGTCGAATCGCGCGTGCGGTCCCTGCGTTGGAGAAGTATATGCCGCGGCTTGGCAGGAGTTGTCGGTTGGCGGCGACAGAATCTTGAATCTGTGACACGGCGCACAGTGAAACTGGCGGGCGCGTCACGTTTGCGCACGGCGGCCGGTTCGAGGACGCTGCAGGTGGCATCCGTCAAAGTTTTCAGCCGAAACGATCTAGTCGATGCCGCCGCGGTTTTCGACTTCGGCAACGAGCGTCGCGATGGCATCGTCGAGCGGCAAGACTTGCTGCTTCTTCGAGCCCAGTCGGCGTATCGCGACCGAGCGATTCTCGACCTCGCGACCGCCGACCGCGAATTGCACCGGAATCTTGGCGACACTGTGCTCGCGCACCTTGTAGGAGATTTTTTCGTTGCGCAGGTCGGCACTCGCACGCAGGCCGGCGGCGTTCAGGGCGTCGACGATCTCGCTCGCATAGTCATCCGCGTCGGCCGTGATCGTCAGCACCTTGACCTGTTGCGGTGCGAGCCACAGTGGCAGGTTGCCCGCATAGTGCTCGATCAGGATGCCCATGAACCGTTCGAGCGAACCGAGCATTGCACGATGGAGCATGACGGGCGTGTGTTTGTTGCCGTCTTCACCGATGTAGGTCGCGCCCAGGCGGCCCGGCATGTTGAGGTCGACCTGCAGCGTGCCGCACTGCCAGTCACGGCCGATCGCATCGCGTAGCACGAACTCGAGCTTCGGCCCGTAAAATGCGCCTTCACCCGGGTTGTGGGTGTACTCGTAGCTGCCCGCTTCAAGCGCTTTCAACAGCGCCTGCTCCGCCTGGTCCCACACGGCATCGTCGCCCACCCGCGCTTCCGGGCGGTCGGCGAACTTGATGCGCACGTCGTCGAATCCGAAGTCTCTGTAAATCGACAGGATCAGCTTGCAGACTGCGATCGACTCGTCGGTGATCTGGTCCACCGTGCAGAAAATGTGCGCGTCGTCCTGCGTGAAGGCGCGCACGCGCATCATGCCGTGCAGCGCGCCGGACGGCTCGTAGCGATGGCATTTGCCGAACTCGGCGACACGCAAAGGCAGGTCGCGATAACTCTTGATGCCCTCGTTGTAGATCTGGACATGGCCCGGGCAATTCATCGGTTTGATCGCAAACGTGCGGCCGTCGACAGTCTCCGACGTGAACATGTTCTCGCCGAACGTATCCCAGTGACCGGAACGCTCCCATAGCGAGCGCGCGACCAATTCGGGTGTGTTGACTTCCTGGAAGCCGGCTTCCGTATTGCGTTGCCGCGTGTATGCGACCAGGACCTGGAACAGGGTCCAGCCATTGGGATGCCAGAAGACCGCACCGGGCGCTTCCTCCTGGAAATGGAACAGGTCCATGACGCGGCCGAGTCGGCGGTGATCGCGCTTCTCGGCTTCCTCGAGGATGTGCAGATACTTACGCAACGCCTTGTCGTTCGACCAGGCCGTGCCGTAGATGCGCTGCAGCATTTCGTTGTTGGAGTCACCGCGCCAGTAAGCGCCCGACACATGCGTCAGCTTGAAGGCCTTGCCGAGTTTGCCGGTCGACGGCAGGTGCGGCCCTCGGCAGAGGTCGATGAACTCGCCCTGGCGGTAGAGTGTGATCTTCTCGTCCGAGGGAATGCTCGCGATGATCTCGGCCTTGTATTCCTCGCCCATGTTGCGGAAGAACTCGACAGCCTCGTCGCGATCCCATACCTCGCGTTCGATAGGCTCGTCGCGATCGACGATCTCCTTCATGCGTTTCTCGATCGTCTCGAGATCGGCATCGGTGAATGGCTCGTCGCGCGCGAAATCGTAGTAGAAGCCGTTCTCGATTGCCGGGCCGATGGTGACCTGGGTCTCGGGCCACAATTCCTTGACCGCTTCTGCGAGAACATGGGCGGCGTCGTGACGCAGGAGTTCGACGCCGTCGTCGGATTCACGCGTGACGATTTCGACACTCGCATCTTCCTCGATGCCGCGCGTCAGGTCCCACATCTCCCCGTTGACGCGAACGGCAACCGCCGCGCGAGCCAGGCCTTCGCCGATACCGGCCGCGATGGCGGCGCCGGTAACGGCGTCATCGAACTGACGTTCGGAACCGTCGGGCAGGGAAATAACTGGCATTCTCGTGAGTCACTCGGGCAATACGATCAGCGCGCAATTGTACGCTAAATCAGTTCGCGTACAATCCGCTCCCATGAACGACACGGAAGCGCGGGACTTCATCCGCAAGATCATCTACGAGGACCTCGCGTCGGGCAAACACGACGAGATCGTGACCCGGTTCCCGCCCGAGCCGAACGGTTACCTGCACATCGGGCACGTCATGGCCATCTGCCTCGATTTCGGTGTCGCGGCCGAGACGGGGGGACGGACGTATCTGCGCCTCGACGACACGAATCCCGGCAAGGAAAGTCCCGAGTTCGTGCAGGCGATCAAGGACGATGTGCACTGGCTCGGGTTTGATTGGGAAGACCGCCTGACGCATGCGTCCGACTACTTCGATCGGCTGTACGAGTCGGCGATTACGCTGATCGAAAAGGGCGTCGCCTACGTCGACAGCCTGACCGCCGAGGAAATCCGCGACTACCGGGGTACGCTGACGGAGCCCGGCAAAAACAGCCCGCACCGGGACCGTTCGGTGGAGGAGAACCTCGACCTGTTCCGGCGCATGTACGAGGGCGAATTCGCCGACGGCGAACACGTACTGCGAGCGAAGATCGACATGGCATCGCCGAACATGAACATGCGCGATCCGGCGATCTACCGCATCCGCCACATCCCGCATCAGAATGCCGGCGACAAGTGGTGCATCTACCCGATGTACGACTATGCGCACGGCTTGTCGGATGCCTACGAGGGAATCACGCATTCCCTGTGCACGCTCGAGTTCGAGGACCATCGGCCGCTGTACGACTGGTTCCTCGACCAGCTCACGCCCGAGCACCGGCCGCGACAGATCGAGTTCTCGCGGCTGAACCTCGCCTACACGATCACGAGCAAGCGCAAGCTCAAGGCGCTTGTCGACGAAGGCGTCGTCGCGGGTTGGGACGACCCCCGCATGCCCACGATCTCCGGCATGCGCCGACGCGGTTATCCGCCGGAGGCATTGCGCGAGTTCGTCAGGCGCGCGGGAGTCACGAAGAAGGACAAAGTCATCGAGATGGGCGCACTCGAGACCTGTGTGCGCGATGTGCTGGGCGACAAGGCCGAGCGGCGCATGGCCGTGCTGCGTCCGCTCAAGGTCGTACTGACCAATTACCCAGACGACCAGGTGGAGTACATGGAAGCCATGAACCACCCGGGCAATCCCGACTTCGGCACACGTGACCTGCCGTTCTCGAAAGAGCTGTGGATCGAGCAGGACGACTTCCTGGAGGAGGCGCCGCGCAAGTTCTTCCGCCTCAAGCCCGGCGGCGAAGTGCGACTGCGGTTCGGGTATATCATTCGTTGCGACGAGGTCGTCAAGGACGATGCCGGGAACGTGATCGAATTGCGTTGCAGCTACGACCCCGAAACGCGCAGCGGTACCGGAACCTCCGATCGCAAGGTCAAGGGAACCATCCACTGGGTGTCCCGCCCGCACGCCGTCGACGCCGAGGTACGCCTCTACGATCGTCTGTTCAACGAGGCCAATCCGAGTGCGGCGGAGGACGTCCACAGTGTCCTCAATCCCGTGTCTCTCGAGATCGTCGAAGCGAAGCTCGAGCCGTCGCTGGCCGACGTCGACGAAGCCGTGCAGTTCGAACGCCTCGGTTATTTCTGTCCCGACTTCCGGGATGATGCCGCGGATGCGCGCGTCTTCAACCGGATCGTGACCCTGCGCGACTCCTGGGCGAAGCTCGAGAAACAGGCACTCGGAAATTAGGGGACGGTATACCTGTTTCTAGACCGACCCCCGATCTTCCCGGATCACGAGCGGTGCGCCCCGCGCGGAGCCGAGACCGTCGGCAGCGCTGCCTTCGGCGCGCGCGACTTCGACAACGGCGAAGGAGTTGATGAGCGCCAGGTAGTCGCCCGGTTGCGCACGGCCGT
>JANQGP010000385.1 GCA_028277265.1 Woeseiaceae bacterium
GACGACGGCGTTGCTCGAGGCCCTTGACGGCACCGACGCACCCCGTGTGTCGATCAGGGACGATTCGGTCGACGTCCGGGGCATCGTCGCGGCTCCGACGATGACCGGTTCGAGACGATGCCCCGGACGTCGACCGAATCGTCCCTGATCGACACACGGGGTGCGTCGATGCCGTCAAGGGCCTCGAGCAACGCCGTCGTCGCATCACCCCACCAGTCGGGCGCGACGCCAAGCGGTCGAAATTCTGCCTCGAGTTTCGATTCAGGGAAATACCTGGCCGCGGCCTCGCGCAGCCGGTGTTCGTGCGCCCCGGAGACCGTGTGGCCCGACAGCGTCAATGTGCCTCGCGTGGACGAAATGGAGAAGAAGGCGGGCACGGTCGCCAGATAGCGTGCCGCGACGGTTGCCCTGCCGTCATGCCCGGGCTGCATCGGTAACGACCAGGCGATGCCGATCAGGAGTAACGCGGCCGCGACCGCCGTGCGCACCTGTGACGCCAAGGCTCAGGCGCGAACGACCCGGTCGCGCAACTCGCGGGCCTGGCCGATCCAGTCTTCGCGATAGATGCGGCTGCGAAATCCCTTCAGACGTTGTGCGACGCGGTCGATATCGTATTCGCTCATTTCGGCGATCTGCTGGAAGCTGAAGATCCCCATTTCGTTGAGCGTCTTCTCGATGGCCGGGCCGACGCCCTTGATCTGCTTCAGGTCGTCGCGCGCATCGTGCACGGCTTCGACAGGCTCCCCGGAATCCGCCTCCGTGACCGACGTGTCGTCGGCGAGGGGATGGCCGGCCGCCGCCTCGTCGGCGAAGTCGTCGACCGGGTCATTCGAGGCCTCGAGACCGTCCGTCAATTCCTCCGGGTCGGTAACCGGTTCGATGCGAGTGTGCTCCCGTTCGAGTTCGTGGCGGGATTCCTCGAGTTCGCGAATGCGGTCCCGTGCCTCTGTAAGTTCGGTTTCGAGGCGGTCGGCATCGGCGTTGCGCTCCCGAAAACGCTCTATCAGGGGCGACACGCGGTTCTGCCAGTTCTCGAGTTCTTTCGAGAGTCGCGCGATGCGCTCGTCCTTCTGTTGCAGGAAGTCGGCGTCCGCATCCTTGGCCGCAATGTCGGACTGCAACTGGTTCCTCTCGGTCAGCACGGTCTCGAGGTTGCTCCGGATATCCTTTATCTCGCGCTGCAACTCGTCGCGGCGCTCGAACGCTTCCCGTACCGCCGACGAGAGCTCCCTGGCCCGGTTCTTTGCATCGTGGGTGGATGCCTGGAACTGGCTGACCTGTTCCATCAGGCCCTTGTTCTGCTCGGTCAGGCGATCGTGCTCCTTGCGTTGCGCGTCGATTCGCTCCTGCCAGCTTGCGCCGATCGCCGTCTTTTCCTGTTCCGCCCGCCTGCCTCGCATCACCGAGCCAACGATCGCGCCAATGACCGTCGCGATGACCAGAAGGGCGATATGGGTGGCCGTCAGTTCGGGCATACGTTGTTCCGGGCGTCACATAAGGTCATAATTTTACAGTAATAATCACGAGGCTGGCCAGCCCGGACAAGCGTATGTCGAAACACCCGGTGCAGGAAAAACGCTTTATCGACGGACCGACCGGCCGCCTCGAAGCCGCGCTCGACCGTCCGGCGCAGGGCACGATCGAGGGTTGTGCCGTCGTGTGTCACCCGCACCCGCAACATGGCGGTACGATGCACAACAAGGTCGCTCATACCCTGGCGCGCGCATTCGTTCGCTCGGGCTTCGAGGTGTTGCGATTCAACTTCCGGGGTACCGAGAACAGTGAGGGCACTTTCGACAATGGCGTCGGTGAACTGGACGATGCGCTGGCGGCGCTGCGCTGGCTCAGCGACCGCCACCCGGACCTGCCGATCTGGCTGGCAGGTTTTTCATTCGGTGCCGCGATCGCGGTCAAAGCGGCGGCGGCCGAGCACGTCGATGGCCTGATCAGTGTTGCGCCCGCGATCAGTCGCTTTGCCGCCGGCCTCGAATCGCAGCCGCAATGTCCCTGGCTGGTCATCCAGGGCGATGAAGACGAGCTTGTCGACATCGACGAAACAGTGGCGTGGTTCGACAGCCTCGAGCCGGGCCCGGAGTTGCTCGTGATACCGGGTGGCGAACATTTCTTTCATGGCCGTCTGACCGAGCTGCGCGAGGCGATCATGGAGTTTATCGGGGACACTTAACGAAAGAAGCCGGGCATTTGCCCGGCCTCGACGTCTTTCCGAACGACGATGGGACAGTCATCCGAATTCGGTAACTGTCCCAATATCGAGGTATCTACACCATGTCTTTGAGACCTTTCAGTGCCGTAACCTTGACGACCTTGCTGGCCGGTTTGGCGGCAACGTCCATCAGTTCGCCCGGCCTGAACGGGTTGGGAACACCTTTGCGC
>JANQGP010000406.1 GCA_028277265.1 Woeseiaceae bacterium
GAAGATGAGTATGACCGATCCGATCGCAGACATGCTGACGCGCATTCGCAACGGGCAGAAAGCACGCAAAGTTGCCGTATCCATGCCGGCCTCGAAGCAAAAGGAAGCCATTGCGAGAGTATTGCAGGACGAAGGCTACATCACCGGTTTCGCGCTGGATGGTGAAGGCGCCGCGAAAGAGCTCACGGTGGAGCTCAAGTACTTCGAAGGCGTGCCTGTCATCGAGAAGATACAGCGTGCGAGCCGCCCGGGTCTGCGCGTCTATCGCGGCAAGGAAGGGCTGCCGAAAGTGCTGGGTGGCCTGGGCGTGGCTATCGTGTCGACGTCGGCTGGCGTCATGAGCGATCGCCAGGCCCGTGAGAAAGGTATTGGTGGTGAGGTTCTTTGCATCGTCTCGTGATGCCTGAATCTCATTGAGAAGAGACAAGACTATGTCAAGAGTTGCAAAAGCACCGGTTGAGCTGCCAAAAGGCGTGGAGTTCCGGCAGGACGGCAACGTCGTAACGCTGAAGGGCGGCAACGGCGAGCTGTCGCTCGAACTGAATTCCGAGGTCGAGCTTGAGCAGGAAGACAATGTGCTGACCCTGAGTCCGCGTTCGGGCTCGCGCTTCTCGACGGCGATCGCCGGCACGATGCGCGCACTGCTCGCAAACATGGCCAGGGGTGTATCGGAAGGCTTCGAGAAGAAGCTCGAGCTGAAGGGCGTCGGCTATCGCGCGCAGGCCCAGGGCAAGAGCCTGAACCTGTCGCTTGGTTTCTCGCACCCGGTGGTCTACCAGGCGCCGGACGGCGTCAGCATCGAAACGCCGAGCCAGACCGAAATCGTCGTCAAGGGTGCCGACAAGCAGAAGGTTGGCCAGGCCGCCGCGGAAATCCGCGGCTTCCGTCCGCCGGAACCCTACAAGGGCAAAGGCGTTCGCTATTCCGATGAGCGTGTACAACTCAAGGAAGCGAAGAAGAAATAGTCAGGTATAAACGCATGAAACTGGACAAGAAACAAAACCGTCTGCGCCGTGCCCGTCGAGGCCGCGCGAAGATTCGTGAACTCGAGGCGAATCGCCTGAGCATTCACCGCACGCCGCGTCACATCTACGCGCAGGTGATCGCGGGTGACGGCGGCAAGGTACTGGTGTCGGCGTCGACGCTCGAAGCCGAGGTTCGCAAGGGCATCAAGAACGGCGGCAATGTCGAAGCTGCGACTATCGTCGGTGCGCGCATCGCCGAGAAGGCAAAGGCCGCCGGCATCGACACGGTCGCGTTCGACCGTTCCGGTTTTCGTTACCACGGTCGTGTGAAGGCACTGGCCGACGCTGCCCGCGAAGCGGGCCTGAAGTTCTAAAGGCATTTGAAGATGGCAAGAAACGAACAGAATCAAGCTGGCGACGACCTCATAGAAAAACTGGTCACCGTCAACCGCGTCGCCAAGGTCGTCAAGGGCGGCCGCCAGTTCGGCTTCACCGCGCTCACCGTTGTCGGTGACGGTCAGGGCCAGGTGGGCTTCGGTTACGGCAAGGCACGGGAGGTGCCGATCGCGATCCAGAAGGCGATGCAGGCTGCACGCCGGAATATGATCAACGTCAACCTCAACAACGACACGCTGCAGTACGCCAAGAAGGGCCGCCACGGCGCGACGATGGTCTACATGCAGCCGGCTTCCGAAGGTACGGGCGTCATCGCCGGTGGTGCGATGCGTGCTGTCTTCGAGGCTGCCGGTGTCCGCAACGTGCTCGCCAAGAGTTACGGTTCGCGCAACCCGATCAACGTCGTTCGCGCAACCATCAAGGGCCTGTCGGAGATTCACTCGCCGCAGGCGATTGCTGCAAAGCGCGGCAAGAAGGTCAAGGAGATCCTGGCGTAAGCGCCCGGGTCAGTTGGAAAGAGTTTCAGAGACAAGATCATGGCGAAGCCGAAAGAGTTGAAGGTCACGCTGGTCAAGAGCAAGCATGGCCGTCTGAAAAGCCACAAGGCCTGTGTTGCCGGCTTGGGTCTGCGCAGGATGCACCAGACCGTTACGGTTCAGGACACGCCGGAAAACCGCGGCATGATCAATCGAGTTTCGTACCTGTTGTCGGTAGAGGAAGCCTGACATGCGTCTAAACGAATTGTCGCCCGCCAAGGGTGCGAAGAAAGCCGGCAAGCGTCTCGGCCGCGGGCACGCCGCCGGCCAGGGCAAGACGAGTGGCCGCGGCCAGAAGGGCCAGCACGCTCGCTCGGGCGGTTACCACAAGGTCGGCTTCGAAGGCGGCCAGATGCCCCTGCAGCGTCGCCTGCCGAAAGTGGGCTTCCGTTCGCGCATGGCCAAGTACACGGCCGAGCTGCGTTTGCACGAGCTCGAATTGCCGGCAGCCGATGTCATCGACATGGACGTGCTGAAAAAGGACAACCTCGTTCCGGCGTTCGTGACCAAGGTTAAAGTCATCAAGTCGGGCGAGATTACGAAAGCGGTCAAGTTGAAGGGCCTGGCGGTCACCAAAGGTGCCCGTGAGGCGATCGAGAAAGCTGGCGGCAGCATCGAAGACTAATTAACTGGGAATCACTGTGGCGAAGAAGCCCCAACAAAATCCGGCAGATCTGGCGAAGCAGGCAGGCAAACTGGGCGAACTCAAAGCCCGTATCCTGTTCCTGATCGGCGCGCTGATCGTCTACCGCGTTGGCACCTACATTCCGGTGCCCGGCGTGGACCCGGCTGCGCTGGCGGAGTTCTTCGAGCAGCAATCGGGCAATCTCCTGGGCATGTTCAACATGTTCTCGGGCGGCGCGCTGTCGCGTTTCGGCGTCTTTGCGCTCGGTATCATCCCGTACATTTCCTCGTCGATCATCATGCAGATGGCGAGCCACATCGTGCCGCAGCTGCAGCAGCTCCGTAAGGAAGGCGAGCAGGGTCGCCGGGTGATCGTCAAGTACACGCGCTACGGCACGGTCGCTCTCGCGAGCTTCCAGTCGATTGCCGCGGCCAGCTGGTTGCAGAACCAGGTCGGACTCGTCGTCAATCCGGGACCTGCGTTCCTGATCACGGCATGCATCACGCTCGTGACGGGCACGGTGTTCCTGATGTGGCTGGGTGAGCAGATCACCGAACGCGGCATCGGCAACGGTATCTCGATGATCATTCTCGCGAGTATCGTCGCGGGGCTGCCCGCCGCCATCGCAGGCACGGCGCAGCTGGTGCGCGACGGCGAAATGAGTGCGATTACGGCCATCCTGATGCTGATCGGCGGTATCGCGGCGATCATCTTCGTGGTCTACATGGAGCGGGCGCAGCGCCGGATTACGGTCAATTACGCGCGGCGCCAGCAGGGCCGCAAGATGTTCCAGGCGCAGAGCACGCACCTGCCGTTCAAGATCAACATGTCAGGCGTAATCCCGCCGATTTTTGCCTCGAGCATCCTGATGTTCCCGGCGACGATCGCGCAGTTCTTCGGCCAGGCGGCGGAACCGAACGCGGCTCAGCGGGCGCTGCAGTCCATCGGCGCGAACCTCGGTCCGGGCCAGCCCGTTTACGTGTTGCTGTACGCGGCCATGATCGTCTTCTTCTGCTTCTTCTACACGGCGCTGATGTACAACTCCAAGGAGACAGCGGACAACCTGAAGAAAGCAGGCGCTTTCCTGCCGGGTATTCGGCCGGGCGCGCACACCGCGGAGTACATTGACCGGGTCCTCACCCGACTGACGTTCTGGGGATCGATTTACATTGCGGGCGTCTGCCTGTTACCCGAGATTGTTCGCATGTTCTATCCGGCCATGCCGTTCAACTTCGGTGGTACGTCGCTGCTGATTCTCGTCGTCGTCACGATGGACTTCATGGCACAGGCTGCAGCGCATCAACAGAGCATGCAGTACGAAGGCATGATGAAGAAGGCCAACCTGAGCAAGTACGGCAGGAGTGGCCAGTTACGCTGATTCGTCAGCGACAGGAGAGAGCTCATGAAAGTCAGAGCATCAGTCAAGAAGATCTGCAGAAACTGCAAGATCATCCGGCGCAACGGCGTTGTCCGGGTCATCTGCACTGACGCACGTCATAAGCAGCGCCAGGGTTGAGTCCGGCGAAACTGATAAGGATTTGTTAAGTGGCACGTATAGCAGGCATTAACATCCCGTTGAACAAGCACGTCGTGATTGCATTGACGGGTATCTACGGTATTGGACAAACGCGCGCGAAGCAGATTTGCGATGCGGCAGGCGTCGCGCCTGAAACGCCGGTCAAGGACCTGGCCGAACCCGAGGTGGCGAAGCTGCGTACCGCCGTCGCCGCCTTCACCGTTGAAGGCGACCTGCGTCGCGAGACTTCGATGAACATCAAGCGTCTGATGGACCTCGGTTCGTACCGTGGAATCCGTCATCGCCGAGGCCTGCCGCTGCGCGGCCAGCGCACCCGCACGAATGCCCGGACCCGCAAGGGACCGAAGCGCCCCATTAAGAGGTAGTTCTCAGATGGCAGAACCGAAGAAGAAGAAGGTTAAAAAGCACGTTGTCGACGCAATTGCGCACATCCATGCTTCCTTCAACAACACGATCATCACGATTACCGATCGTCAGGGTAATGCGCTCTCTTGGGCGACAGCCGGTGGCTGCGGTTTTCGTGGTTCGCGCAAATCCACGCCGTTCGCTGCCCAGGTTGCGTCGGACAAGGCGGGCAAGGTTGCCCTCGAGTTCGGCGTCAAGAACCTGGATGTGCGAGTACGTGGGCCAGGTCCGGGTCGCGAGTCCGCAGTACGCGCCCTGAACGCCCTGGGTTTTCGTATTCAGAACATTGAGGACGTGACGCCTATCCCGCACAACGGATGCCGTCCGCCCAAGAAACGCCGCGTATAGAGGCCGAACAATGGCAAGATATCTAGGACCAAAGTGCAAACTGTCCCGCCGCGAGGGCACGGACCTGTTTCTGAAGAGCGGCGTGCGCCCGCTCGAGTCGAAGTGCAAGCTCGAGGTACCCCCGGGTGGCCCGACGCAGCGTCGTCCGCGTCTGTCGGATTACGGCCTGCAGCTTCGCGAGAAACAGAAACTCCGTCGCATGTACGGTGTGCTCGAGCGTCAGTTTCGCAACTACTACAAGCGCGCCGCCCAGCTGAAGGGCTCGACGGGTGAAAACCTGCTGCGCCTGCTGGAAGGCCGTCTCGACAACACGGTATACCGCATGGGCTTTGCGTCCACGCGCGCCGAGGCACGCCAGCTCGTGAGCCACAAGAGCATCGAGGTAAACGGCAAGGTGGTGAACATCCCGTCCGCCCAGCTCAAGGCCGGCGACAGCGTGTCCGTTCGCGAAAAGGCGAAGAAGCAGCTGCGTATCCAGAACGCAATGGAAATTGCGAGCCAGGTCGGCCTGCCCGAGTGGGTAGATGTCGACGCCAAGAAGATGACGGGCATACTCAAATCGTTGCCGGATCGCGAAGACATTCTTCCCGACATCAACGAAAACCTCGTCGTCGAGCTGTACTCGAAGTAATCGGAGGGTAGCTACCCATGCAGGAATCAGTACACGAATTTCTGAAGCCGCGCGTCGTAAAAGTAACGCCGGTCAACGATCTGCAAGCGAAGGTCGTCATCGAGCCGTTCGAACGGGGCTTCGGTCACACGCTCGGCAACGCGCTGCGGCGCATTCTGCTGTCGTCGATGCCAGGCGCGGCGATCACGGAGGCCGAGATCGAGGGTGTGCTCCACGAGTACACGAGCATCGAAGGCGTACAGGAAGACGTCGTCGATATTCTCCTGAACCTCAAGCAAGTTGCCGTCACGATGAATACGCGTGATTCGGCCGAACTGCGAGTCTCGAAGAAAGGTCCGGGTCCGGTCACTGCCGGCGACATCCAGCTGGATCATGACGTCGAAATCATGAATCCGGAGCTGATCATCGCCAACCTGACCAAGGTCGGCGAGCTGAACATGATTCTCAAGGTGGAGCGCGGTCGCGGCTATCGTCCCGCCACGCAGCGCCCGTCGTTCGAGGAGCAGGCCGGTCCGATCGGTCGCCTGCAGCTCGACGCGTCGTTCAGCCCGGTCATCCGCGTGACGTACGGCGTCGAAGCGGCACGCGTGGAGCAGCGCACCGACCTCGACAAGCTCCTGATCGACATCGAGACGAACGGCACGATCGACCCGGAAGAGGCCATACGCCGCGCGGGCAGCATCCTCAAGGACCAGCTGTCGGTCTTCGTTGACCTGCAGGGCCAGGAAGAAGGTATTGGCGCGCAGGCCGAAAACCAGGTGGATCCGATCCTCCTGCGGCCGGTCGACGAGCTTGAGCTGACGGTTCGTTCCGCCAACTGCCTCAAGGCAGAGAACATCATGTACATCGGTGATCTCGTGCAGCGCACCGAGGTCGAGCTTCTGCGTACGCCGAACCTCGGTAAGAAGTCCCTGACGGAGATCAAGGAGGTTCTGGAAGGCCACGGTCTTGGCCTGGGTATGCACCTCGAGAACTGGCCGCCGGCCAGCCTGCGTCCCGAGCACGAGCTCATGATGTAAGAATCAGATACCAGGAATAGAACAATGCGACATAGAAAATCCGGTCGTCGACTGGGTCGTACCAGCTCTCACCGCAAGGCCATGTTCCGCAACATGGCGTCGTCGATGATCAGGCATGAGACGATCCGTACGACGCTTCCCAAGGCCAAGGAGTTGCGCCGTGTCGTCGAGCCGCTCATCACGCTCGCGAAAGAAGACAGCGTGGCGAACCGCCGCCTCGCTTTCGATCGCCTGCGCGACAAGGAGGTAGTCGGCAAGCTGTTCTCCGAGATCGGTCCGCGCTTCAAGGAGCGGCCGGGCGGCTATCTCCGTATCCTCAAGACGGGGCCGCGCCCGGGCGACGCTGCGCCGATGGCTATCGTCATGCTGACCGAGCAGGCCGAGGCCGAGATTGTGGCGGAAGACTAGCGGTCTCTCCGTCGAGCCGAGTATCCGTAAAAGCCGGGCTACGCCCGGCTTTTTCTTTGCCTACAATAAGTGCATGAACGACGTCAACAGAAAAACCGTATCACTGGTCCTCGGCAGCGGCGGTGCCCGTGGTCTCGCCCACATCGGGGTCATCCAGGTGCTGGAGGAACGCGGTTACGAGATCCGTTCGATCGCGGGCTGTTCCGTCGGCGCGCTGGTGGGCGGAATCTACGCGGCCGGCCGACTCGACGAGTACGAGGACTGGGTTCGCGGTATCTCGAAACTCGATATGGTGAACATGATGGACATTGCCTGGGAAGGCGGCGGTCTGGTGCGCGGCGATCGCATCATCCAGAAGATGATCGATCTTGTCGGTGATCGCCAGATCGAGGAATTGCCGATTCGTTTCACCGCCGTGGCGACCGAACTCGACAGTGGCCGCGAGGTGTGGCTCAGCAAGGGACCCCTGTTCGATGCGATCCGTTCGTCCTGCTCGTTGCCACTGTTCTTCACGCCCGTAAAGTTCGGCGAAGACCTGCTCATCGATGGCGGCGTCGTCAACCCGGTGCCCATCGCACCGACGTTCGACGACCACACCGACATCACGATTGCCGTGAATCTCGGTGGCAAACCCGTCAGGACCGAGTCGACCGAGCGTGCGCTCGTACCGGTCGACAACCCGCCGCCGACCCCCGGCCGCTTCCGCCAGTGGGTCAATCGCATGAAGACCCGCATGCCGTTGCGCAGACGCGTGGACGTCGGTGCTTACGACGTTGCCTATATGGCGTTCGATGCCATGCAGAGCACGATTGCGCGGCAGAAGCTTGCCGCTTACCCGCCGGACCTGATCCTCGAGGTGCCACGAGACGCGGCACGGACCTTCGATGTCGATCGCGCGGCCGAGCTGATCGCACTCGGACGCGAGCTGGCTGACGCCAATTTGCCCTGACAGCGACCGCTTGAGGACGAGTAACTTACTGAAAAACAAAGACTTAGTCCGATTCTCGCAATTGTGAGTCGGCTCACAGCCAATCGGCTGCGGGAAGCATAAAGTACTCGTAACGTTGGCGGTTTGAGAGGACAGGCCAATTAGCAAGGACAACAAGGCATTTGACGATTGCGTCATCCTGTCGAAGGAAGCCTTCGATCCCGATGCCGTGTTTCTCGACGACATCGTCGACGACGACGTATTGCCCTATCTGAGTCTCTCGGTCGATGGATTGACGACGGCCGGCGAGGGCAAGAAAGGTGCCCTGGAGCTGCGTCCCGAGGACGTGGCAGCCAACGATGCACCGCCGCCCGACACGGAGATACCCGACACCACGCTCGGCAGCACCCAGGCACTCGAGGTCTATGGCTGGGAGTCGTCGCTCTGGAGAAAGATCAAGGGCTACCTGGGGTTCTGATAACATCCCCGCATGATCTTCAAAGACAAGACCGTCATCATCACGGGCGGCTCGGAGGGTGTGGGTGCGGCAGCCGCACGCTTGTTCGCCGAGGCCGGCGCCAACCTGATGCTCGTGGCGCGCAACAAGAAGAACCTCGAGGCAACCGCGGAAGACGTCCGGGACAAGACACGCGTCGAAATCTTCCCGATGGACGTGTCCGACACGGAGTCCTGTGCCGACCTGTTCAAGAAAGCGCAGTTCGAATTCGGACGCGTCGATGTTCTCGTCAACAACGCGGGCTACCACGCGCGCGGGCTGGTCAAGGATGTTCCCGCCGCGGATCTCGGGCGCATTATCGACGTGAATCTCAAAGCGCCGATCATGCTCAGTCGTCTCGCGGTCCCTTTCCTGCAGGAAGCCGGCGGCGGTGCAATCGTAAACGTCGCATCACTGCACGGCCGTCTTGCCAGCGTCGGTGCAACGACGTATTCGGCAAGCAAGTTCGGGCTGCGCGTCTTCTCGCTCGCAATGCACGAAGAGATGCGCGACAGCGGCATCAAGATCGCCGTCGTTTCGCCCGGTCCGATCGACACGGGATTCATCATGGAAAACCTCGACGACGTCGACGACATCGTGTTCTCACAACCAATGAGTACGGCCGACGACGTTGCCCAGGCCATCCTCGACCTTTGCGGTAACAGTATCCGTGAGCAGGCGATGCCGGTGTCCAGCGGCATCCTGACGACGCTTGCCTACGTCGCTCCCTGGCTCGGCAGGTTCCTGCGGCCGATGCTCGAGAAGAAAGGCGCGCGCGTGAAAGCGCGTCTCAAGGCCGAGCGCAAGGCCGCAGCTTCCGGCAACTAAAAAAGCGGCCCGGCGGGGGAAGCCGGGCCACCCGGAGTCACGCTACGCCGGGGGAAGACGCGCGTTTCTGCCTGGATCGTTACTCGCCGGCGTCAGAGCCGGCGTCGAGTTTCCTGAGGTTGTTGGCCGCGAATCTGGCATGATGGCTGCCGAGTGCCATCGCGGCCTGAAAGTCGGCGCGCGCGCTCACCGCATCGCCCGAGACCGCAAGCAATACGCCACGATTTGACAGGGCGATCGCGAGATCCGAGCGGTATTTTTGGTGTTCGAAACTCCTTCGGGATTTTTTTGAGGCGCGTGCCTCGAGTTTCTTCATCCCGTCCACAGCTGCCTGGCAGGCCTCAGCTGCTTTGCCGAGGTCGGCCGTTTTCACATACGCGACGCACAAGTTGTTCTGCGAGGAGAATGTGCGCAGCGTGGAGGGGCTCCGTCGCGTCAGCCTGGTGATAGCTTGCTCGTAGTTGCCGGTCTGAATGCTGCGGCCATAGGCTCTGTCTACCACGATGCCCATCTTGAAAGGCGTCGCAGGCTGGTCGTCGGCCAGCGCCACAGTAGGAGCCAGGGCCGCGAGAGCAACGATGACTGGAAAGCGACGCTTACGTCTGTATCGGTGTTCAGTTCCATGTTTCATTTGCATCTGCCTCAAAGCGATTCGTGTTTATGCCAAGACGGATGAGACCGGCTTGGTCGCGAACGAATCTACTTCCCGGGGCCAGCAGCGACAAACGAAAAAAAATCTCCGCAACGTGAAAAAAATTCAGTCAGGATCCGCGAATTCCTGTAATACCCATGACTTGAAAGCCCGCAAGTCCCGGTTTTCACTGTCGTCTTTGCGGCTGACGATGTAGTAGGCTTCGGCGGTCTCGAGTTCTTCATCGAAGAGCTGCACGAGGCTGTTCGAGTCGAACCACGCTTCGCAAAGACGCCTCGGAATCAGGGCGGCGCCCAGGCCTCGCTCGGCCGCGCGAGCGACCGCGATCATCGATGCCATCCGAATCGTGTTCTTCGGGTCGGGCAGGCGCAGCCGCGATTGCTTTGACCAGTCGCGCCAGGCATTCGGCCAGGTTTCATGCAGGACGAGCGGAAAATCGCTGACGATCCGCCCGCCCCGTACCCTTACGCTGTCGTAGAAATCGAGAGATCCCGCAGGGACGAGGCGCAGTGAAAAAAGGCGTTCCGCATCGAGTGAGTCAGGTGCCCTGGAGAATATACGTATCGATACGTCCGCAGATTCGGGATGCTTTTCGAGTGTTTCATCGCTTGTGTCGACGCGGATATCCAGGTCCGGGTGGTGATGGAGGAACTCGTTGAGTCTCGGAATGAACAGCTCGCTGGCGAAAAAGGGTTGCACCGAGATGCGTAGCGTACGCGCGGCTGTCTGTTCCGAATGTCGGGCGACGCTCGCGTCGAGTTCGTCGAGAATCGGCTTGATGTCTTCGTAAAACGCCCTGCCCTCACTTGTCAGGCGCAATGAGCGTGGGGTCCGTTCAAACAGTTGTCGGCCGAGCGCAGTCTCAAGTTGCCGGATCTGGTGACTCACGGCCGAAGCGGTCAGGTGCGATGCTTCCGCAGCCCGGCGAAAGCTCTCGTACCTGGCGGCTGCGCAAAAGACGCGCAATGCGCGCAGCGAGTAGTTGGGACGGGTTGGCGCCATACCGGGCCATTGCAGCTTCCGTGCCATGTCGACTCGCCGTAGGACAAGAGCAACTCGTTGGAATAATTGCAGATTTCCGGGGCCATCGTCGACGCGCGTCGACGAATTCGCACCACAAGACGGCAATGCCGGCTTGGCGTGCACCACAACGAGACGAACCGTGAGACGGCGTTGCCAGGCCGCGGCCTCCGGAAATCAAAAAGCGGCCCGGCGGGGGAAGCCGGGCCACCCGGAGTCACGCTGCGCCGGGGGGTAAGACGCGCGCTTCTGCCTGCTGGACGATTTGCAGGTTCCGTGCCAGATCGTCCGGATCAGAGCGATTTTCAAGCTGCTGAAAAAGAAAGGAATTTGTCGAGGCGCCCTGGGCGTCAACGGCGGGCATGCACCGCATCATCGCAACAGGGACGTCGGGCGCACCACTATGAAGCGCGTGCGAATGCGTCGCGCGTCAGGTTCTCAGGTGTATCGGCCATCACGCGAACATCATCCTCGATACGGATACCGCCGTAGGGCCGCAGCCAGTCGACGGCGTCCCAGTTCACATGCGACTCAGCGGGCGCGCCGCGCAAGTTCTCGAGCAACATGTCGATCACGTAGATTCCGGGCTCGATCGTGAGCACCATGTCTTCTTCGAGCACACGTGTCAGGCGCAGGAACGGATGGCCGCTTGGCGGGTCCACGATGGTTCCGGCCTCATCCTGCTGGTGGCCGCCAACGTCGTGAACCTGGATGCCCAGCAGGTGCCCGAGGCCGTGCGGGAAGAACGCGGCGGTGACGCCGGTCTCGAGCAGCGTATCCGGCTGGCCCCGCGCCAGTCCGGCTTCGACCAGCACTTCGGCAATCAGGCCATGTGCGCCTATGTGCAGATCACGATAGTCCACGCCGGCATGTACCTGGCTGACGACGTCGAGCTCGAGACGGTCCATGCGTGCAATGAGCTCGGCGAACCGCCGGTCGTCTTTCGCATACGTACGCGTGATGTCCGACGCGTAGCCGTGCACCTGCGCACCGGCGTCGATCAGGAACGATCGAATCTCGGCCGGTGGCTGGCGATCGAGGTCCGTATAGTGCAACACGGCGCCGTGTTCGTTGAGCGCTACGATATTGCCGTACGGCAGCTCGGAATCCGTGTGGCTGACAGCCTGACAGTATGCGCGGTGAATCTCGAATTCGGGCAGGCCGTCTCGAAACGCCGCTTCGGCGGCAAGGTGACCGGCCGCTGCGCGCTCGGCCGCGAGGCGCATGACGGCGAGTTCATACCCGGTCTTCACGCCGCGTGCGAAATGCAGGATATTGATCGCCGTGGTCGGATTGATGCGGTCGATACCGAAGGCGAGAGATTCGTCGTCGAATTCGCCGATGGCAATGCACTTCTCGCGATCCTCGGGAAGATGGACGGCCGCCTCGTTCGTGTCGCTGATCACGCGAACGTCGAAATGGTCGGTCCAGTATCCCGACGGGCTGCCGGGGACGACGTGCCAGTAATCGCGCGGCTGGTAGTAGACGAGAACCGGTGTTTCCCCGGGCGTATAGACGACGTACGAGAACGGCAGCGCCGTCAGCGGGACCCAGCCGACGAAGTGCGGATTGGCCTTGAACGGATGGTAGTAATCGTCGAGAAAAGCGAGCTTCGGCGAACCTGAGAAAACCACGACATGACTCGCACCGGCCTGCTCGAGGGCGTGATCGTGACGGGCTTTGACGGACTCGAGGTGGGCGCCGTATAGTGCGCCGAGCGCCGGATTGTCATCACTGTAGTTCGCGTTCATGGCCGGATCATACCCTGTTGCCGCCGCATCCGGCGAGTGCCATCATTGGCAGCCGTCCCGCGCCGCGGAGCACAGAATGAAACGGTTTGTATGGCTGATTCCTGGCATCTTCTTCCTCACTCCCGCTGTCGACGTCATGGCCGCTGATCCGGGCTACGACCGCGTCGCCGGACGCGCGCATGCGTCGCGTTCGGAGGTGATCGCACCGCATGGCATGGCTGCAACGAGCCAGCCGCTCGCCACCCAGATCGCGCTCGACATCCTCAAGAAGGGCGGGAGCGCCGTCGATGCCGCGATCGCAGCCAACGCCGCGCTCGGACTCATGGAGCCGACAGGCTGCGGCATCGGTGGGGACCTGTACGCCATTGTGTGGGACGCGGGAAAGCGGGAACTGACCGGCCTGAACGCATCCGGCCGATCGCCCGAAGCCATGACGCTCGAGTACTTCCGCGACAACGGAATCGACAGGATTCCGCCGTTCGGTCCTTTGCCCGTGAGCGTTCCGGGCGCCGTAGACGGGTGGTTCGAACTGCACGCGCGCTACGGTCGCCTGCCGATGACCGACATTCTCGCGCCGGCGATTCGCTACGCGCGCGAGGGTTTTCCCGTGTCCGAGGTCATTGCCTATTACTTCGAGAGGAACAAGCAGCGCATCGGCCACTACCCGGGATTCGCCGAAACGTTCATGCCGGGCGGCGACGTGCCCAAAAAAGGCGAGATGTTCAGGAACCCACGCCTTGCAAACACCTATGAAGCGATCGCCGAAAAAGGTCGCGACGAGTTCTACAAGGGAGATATTGCGCGTGCCATCGACGCGTACATGACCGAACAGGGGGGGCTCCTGACGTACGACGATCTCGCCGCTCACCGATCCGAATGGGTTACGCCGGTATCGAGCAACTATCGCGGTTGGGACGTTTACGAGCTTCCGCCCAACGGGCAGGGCATTGCGGCGCTGCAGATTCTGAACATTCTCGAGGGCTTCGACATCGCCGCGATGGGTTTTGGCAGTGCCGACTACATCCACACGCTGGTCGAGGCCAAGAAGCTTGCGTTCGAGGACCGGGCGAAGTACTACGCCGACATGGATTTCGCCGACGTCCCCGTCGACTGGCTGATTTCGAAAGACTATGCCGATGAACGGCGAGCGCTCATCTCGGCCGACAAGGCGGCTGAATCATACCCCGCGGGCGACAGGAAACTCGACGCGGGCGACACGATCTACCTGACCGTAGCCGACGAGGACGGCAACATGGTCTCGCTGATCCAGAGCAACTACCGTGGCATGGGGTCGGGCATGACGCCGGGGGAGCTCGGCTTCGTACTGCAGGATCGCGCCGAGCTGTTCGCGCTCGATGAGAACCATGCCAACGTGGTGGAGGGCGGCAAGCGCCCTTTCCAGACGATCATTCCGGCCTTCGTCATGAAAGACGGCGAACCGTTGATCAGCTTCGGCGTCATGGGCGGGTCGATGCAGCCACAGGGTCATGCTCAGATCATCGTCAACATGGTTGATTTCGGCATGAACCTGCAGGAAGCGGGTGACGCTGCGCGCATCAATCACGTCGGATCGTCCAGCCCGACCGGCACGACCATGTCGGACGGCGGCGTCGTCCATCTCGAGAAGGGGTTCAGCGCGGAAGTACGTGCAGAACTCGAGCGCCGCGGGCATACGCTGGGTCCGTCGAACGGCAGCTTCGGCGGCTACCAGGCGATCATGTTCGACAAGTCGGAGGGCGTGTATTATGGCGCGTCCGAGGTACGCAAGGACGGCCAGGCCGCTGGTTACTAGCAGTCTGTCGACCGAGCCTTCAACTACTTATTCGGCAGGCTGCCAGGCATGAGCAAGGACATCTTTCTGACGGGCATTACGACGACCGGTACACCGCACATCGGCAACTACGTCGGCGCGATTCGCCCTGGTATCGAGGCGAGTAAGGACCTCACGACGAAGCACTTCTATTTTCTTGCCGACTATCACTCGCTCGCCAAGAACGAGGACCCTGACAGGATCGTCCGGTCGACGCTCGAGATTGCCGCGGCATGGATGGCGCTCGGTCTCGATACCGAGCATGCCTATTTCTATCGGCAGTCGGACATTCCCGAGATTCTCGAGCTCACGTGGGTCCTGCACGGCATGACGGCCAAGGGCTTGATGAATCGCGCGCACTCTTACAAGGCGTCGGTGCAGGCCAACGTCGACAGCGGCAACAAAGACCCGGACAAAGGCGTGATGATGGCGCTTTACAGTTACCCGGTTCTGATGGCAGCGGATATCCTGATGTTCAAGTCGACCAAAGTGCCGGTCGGCCAGGACCAGAAGCAGCACGTCGAGATGGCACGCGACATCGCACAACGCTTCAATCACAACTACCGCGAGACGTTCGTGTTGCCGGAGGCCGTGATCGGCGAGAACACAGCCGTGCTGAAAGGACTCGATGGCCGCAAGATGTCGAAGAGCTACGACAACACGATCCCGTTGTTCGCCCCCGAGAAGCGGCTGCGCAAGCTGATCATGAAGATCAAGACGAACAGCCAGGAGCCGGGGGAACCCAAGGACACGGAAGGCAATACGCTATTCGACATCTACAAGGCATTTGCAACGCCCGCGGAGACGGCCGAGATCGCCGAAGCCTATGCAAACGGCATCGCCTGGGGTGAAATGAAGCAGCGTTTGTTCGAGTATATCGACGAGCACATCAAACCGGCGCGGGAGGAATACGATCGACTCATCGCCGACCCGGGCGTGGTCGAAGCCGAGTTGAGAAAAGGTGCAGAACGAGCACGCGAGATCTCCGTTCCGTACCTTGCCGAGATTCGGGACGCGGTCGGCATCAGAAAACTGGGCTAGGGCCCACAGAGTCAGCAGGACCTGGTCACTATGAGCAAAGAACGAGTCAGGGAGCTTCTGGGTCAGCTGCGCGACGAGTTGCGCAAGACGGGCGTCGACGCCGAGCTCGACAAGATGATCGATGAACTCGACGACGAGGTTAACGCCGTCGTCGACACAGGCGCCGACGTCACCGATCTGGTCGATCGCGCCAAGGGATTCGAAGCCGACTTCGCCTCCCGGCATCCCGCCGTGGAACGGTTCATGCGCGAGGTGATAGATACACTTGTCCGGATGGGCATCTGATACAACGACACAGGGGGTGCCATGAAACTGGGAGCGTTCTCCGTAAGCCTTGCCGTCAAGGACCTGGCGGCGTCGCGCGACTTCTACGAGAAGCTCGGATTCGAGCAGTTCGGTGGAGACCCGGCGCACAACTATCTCATCATGAAGAACGGTGACCATGTCATCGGTTTGTTCCAGGGGATGTTCGAAAAGAACATGCTGACGTTCAATCCCGGCTGGGACCAGTCCTGTGTCGAACTCGAGGAGTTCACCGACGTGCGCGAAATGCAAAAAGCGCTCAAGGCGGAGGGCGTCACGTTCGACGTTGAAGCGGACGAATCGACTCGGGGCCCGGCCAGCTTCATGATCACCGACCCGGACGGCAACCCGATCCTGATAGACCAGCACCGATAGCGATGAGATGAAGTGGCTGGTCTACATCGTCCTGCTGATGCTGCTTGCCGCGCTTCTGAAAGCGAGCTTCGGCCGAGGCAGGAGGCGACCGACCGACGAAGACGGGGAAGACGATTGATCGGACGGGACACCAGGCGCTGCACTGGAGGTACCCCGCGCGGCCACCTAGAATAGGTGTATGCGCTTCGTTTCCAGGGTCGACGGCTGGCTTATTCCGGTTCTCGTCATTTCGATCGCCGGCATGCTTGCGGCATTCGTCGCGGTACTCGTCGGCGATACGCCGATATGGCTACAGATCGTCGTCGCGATCGCTTCGGTCTTCTTCTGCGGACTGCTGTTCGCAATACTGAAAAGCACCTTCTACGTTGTGGAGCACGGCGTGCTGCGGATCGTTTCCGGGCCGTTCCGCTGGAAGATCGCGATCTCGGACATCGTCGAGATAACGCCGACGCGCAACCCCCTGTCGTCGCCCGCGCTGTCGCTCGATCGACTGAAGGTCAGGTACGGCGAGCGCCGTTTCGTGCTCGTATCACCGGCGGACAAGGACGGTTTCGTCAGGGCGATCGAAAACGAACGCCCGACGACATGACGTGCGATCGGCAGCTCGTAACCGCGCGACTGTTCCTCACGCGCATAACGGCCGATGACGTCGGCCTGATGCTGGCGGTCTGGAACGACCCCGCGTTCATCAAGCACGTCGGCGATCGTGGCATCCGCACCGAGGATGAGGCGCGCGAAGCGCTCGACGCAGGGATATTCCGGTCTTACAGGGAGTACGGTTACGGACCGTTCAAGATGGTACGCAAGGACGATGCGGCCGTGCTGGGCATCTGCGGTCTGTTCAAGCGCGACAACCTGGAAGATCCGGACATCGGTTTCGCGATTCTGCCGGCCTATTACCGTCGGGGTTATGCCGGGGAAGCCGCTCGCGCCGTTGTCGCCCATGCGCGCGACGATCTCGGCGTTCGCAAGCTGACGGCCATAGTCTCGCCCGGCAACACGGCATCGATCGGGTTGCTCGAAAAGCTGGGACTGACGTTCAGTCGAATGATTACAATGCCGGGAGACGACGAGGCGATCTGTCTCTACGAGATGATGCTGGAAAACGAGTAGCATGGAGTTCCTGAAGACCGATGGCGCCCGGACCGGCCTGTTTTTCGGGGCGACATCCGGTGTAATCACGACGATCGGCCTGATCGTGGGCCTGAATTCCGGGACCCAGTCGGTCACGGCCGTACTCGGCGGCATACTCGTCATCGCGGTCGCGGATGCGATGTCGGACGCGCTCGGAATCCATCTCGCCGAGGAAGCCGATCCCCGGACCGATCACGGGCACGTGTGGGCCGCAACGATTACGACCTTCCTCACCAAGTTCATCTTCTCGATCAGCTTTGCCGTGCCGCTCCTGCTGCTGCCGCTCCAGCCGGCCGTGATTGCGTCGGTTGCCTGGGGCATCCTCGTCATAGTCATCCTCAGCTATTTCCTGGCGCGCGCGCAGCAGGCATCGCCGCTCGCCATCATCGCGGAGCATGTCGGCATTGCCGTGCTCGTCGTCGTGCTTTCGCATTACATCGGCGTCTGGGTGGCCGCTACGTTCGGATAGGAGAGGGCAAACTAAGCGAATGAACGAACCAGGTACTTTTGTTATTGTTCCTCGCAATACGTGGCATACGCCACGCGTGCACAGTCCGACGGCGATGCTGTTCATCACGCCGGGCGAGGGCACCGGGAATCGTGAGGAACCTCCACGCAAGGGCTGACAGTGGCGGACAGCGGCGACAAGACAGGGTGGCAGGAGCTGCGCGAATTCGCGGACGTCGACCTGACGCAATCCTACGTGCTGTCGTGGCAGGCCTTCAGCGATACCCTGCTCATCGACGTCGACCTGTACCTCGAGCCGGATCACCCGTTCTACGAGCAGCCCCGGCCGGCCGAGAAGGTCTGCATTCGTCCTGCACTGATCGAGTTTCCGTACGTCGACTCGCTACGCCTCGGGGACTCATCGCCACGTCAACTTGTTGAGATAGTTGGTGATCTTGGCCACGGCGCGATCGAAGACCTGAGCGTTTCCGGAGACGGCTGTTACGAAATCCGCGGGGAATTTGGTACCGTGTCCGTGAGCGCCGAGCGTCCCATACTAAGACTAAAAGGGCCCTGAGCCGGGAGCCGCCTGTGAGATCGGAGAATCGCATCGACTATGTCGAGATCCCCGTTACCGACATGAAGAAATCCCGCGCGTTCTTCGAGGCGCTGTTTGGCTGGGAGTTCGTCGAGTGGGGCGACGAGTACTATAGCTTCAGCGACGGGCGGCTTGACGGCGGTATCCGGCTCGCTGAGGAGCCGGCACCGGTGACCGGAATCCTGCTCGTGTTCTACAGCGACGAACTGGAGCGTGACGTCGAGCGAGTGAAGAAGCTCGGTGGCACGATCTCGCAGGAGATATTCTCGTTCCCGGGCGGCCGCCGCTTTCATTTCATGGATCCGGTTGGCACGGAGTTTGCCATCTGGTCTGAAGTCCCCGGTTAACGGAGTCCGTTCATGGCAATACTCGTCGATCATCCCTGCGTGCAGCACAAGCTCGCGATCCTTCGCGACGTGGACACCGGCCACAAACGATTTCGCGAGCTCTCGACGGAAATCACCAAGTTCGTCTGCTACGAGGCGCTAAAGCAGGTGCGCACGAGAGAAGTCACGGTGGAAACGCCGGTCGCGCCGGCCCTGTGCCGCAAGATCGACACGGACCTCGTCGTCGTACCGATTCTGCGCGCCGGTGTCGGGATGCTCGAAGGTATCCTCGAGCTCGTGCCCACGGCGCGCGTCGGGTTCGTGGGCCTTTACCGCGACGAAGCGACGAAGCAGCCGGTCACCTATTACGAGCGGTTTCCTCCCCAGATTCGCGGGGGTACGTGCATCGTGATCGATCCTATGTTGGCAACCGGCGGTTCGACGGTTGCGGCGCTCGACTTGCTCAAAAGAAGCGGCGCCGAAGACATTGTCGTGGTCTGCATCGTAACCTGCCCCGAGGGTATCGAACTCGTCGAGTCGTCACACCCCGACGTGAAGATCTATGCCGCCGCGGTCGATGAGCGGCTCAACGAGAAGAAGTATATCGTTCCAGGTCTTGGCGACGCAGGTGACCGCCTTTTCGGGACCTCGCAGCACTGAAGGGGACGGGCATGGCCGAAAACAAGACGAAGCCGACAGGTTCGAGCGTCACCGAGTTCGCAAAGTCCATCGAGAACCCGCAAATGCGGGCGGATGCGAGGAAGGTCGCGTCGATGATGCGTCGCGTCACGGGTAAGCGCGCGAAGATGTGGGGCAGCAGTATCGTCGGATACGGCACGTACCACTACAAGTACGATAGCGGGCGCGAAGGCGATTTCATGTTGACCGGGTATTCGCCGCGCAAACAGGCACTGACCGTATACATCATGCCGGGCTTCAGTACATTCGGCCCGTTGATGAAGAAGCTCGGCAAGTACAAGACCGGCAAGTCCTGTCTCTACATCAAGCGGCTTTCCGATGTGGACGAGAAAGTGCTCGAGGAGCTGATCGACCGCTCGGTCAAGCTCATGCGCGAGAAATACGAGACGTGGTGAGCGCGACGTGAACAGCAAAATCACAGGATCGCGCCTCGACGGCAATCGTCTGATCATCGAGACGACCGCCGGCGATCAGGTCTACGACGCCAAGTTCCTCGTCGCGGCTCTGCTCGTCTTCGTTGCCCGCGGCAGCGGGCGCATCGAACCCGAGGAGTCGGCCAAGATGATCGAACTGATCGAGCAGCATTTCCACATGCAGGGGGCCGAGTCCCTGGAGCTGCTGACTTTCGCGATCTCCGAATTGGCCGACAAACCAGCGCTTGCGGATTTCCTGCAGGAGCTCGGCCCGACGCTGACCGACGCCGACAAGGAGGATATCGCGCTGATGGGGCTCAAGGTCGTGGCAGCGGACGGCAGACGCGACATCGCCGAAATGGAGCAGTTCAATACCGCAATGCGACTGATAGGCGCCTCGCCTGAAATCGTCCACCGCGCGTTCGATCGATATTTCGCCGAAACGATGCCCGGGGAGGAGCGCGGGCGCGCCTGCCGATGCAGCTATTTCCGGAGTGATTCCCGCAGCGACTCGAGTTCTCCCCAGCGCTCGATCCGCTGCTCGAGCCGTTCCTCCGCCGAACCGAGCTCCTGCAGCTTCTGCTGCACGAGCTCTGCGTCCTGCGTATAGAACCCCGGTGCGGCGATAGCCGCCTGGAGTGCCGCGACGGCCGCCTCGAGCTGATCGATCTCGCCCGGAAGCCGGTCGAGTTCGCGCTGGTCCTTGTAGCTCAGCTTGGTAGGCTTGCGGTTCCTGCGCTGCTCGGCTGCCGCCTGTCTTCGGCGTTCCTGTTCGAACGGGCTATCGGTGACCGCGAGTTCATGCCCGCGGCGGAGCCAGTCGCTATAGCCGCCGACGTATTCCAGGACGCGGCCGTCCTGCTCGAACACGATCGTGCTGGTTACGACGTTGTCCAGGAACTCGCGGTCGTGACTGACCACGATCAGGGTTCCCGCGTACTCGCACAGCTTTTGCTCGAGTACCTCGAGCGTCTCGATGTCGAGATCGTTGGTCGGTTCGTCGAGCACGAGAAGGTTCGCGGGTCGCGTCAGCAGCTTTGCGAGAATGACGCGATTGCGTTCACCGCCCGAAAGGGCCTTTACGGGCATCATCGAGCGCTTGGGGCTGAACAGGAAGCCTTTCAGGTAGCCGACGACGTGCCGGTCCTTGCCGTTCAGACGGATGTAGGTGCGGCCTTCACCAACGTTGTAGGCGACGGACTTTTCCAGGTCGAGTTCCTGGCGCAGCTGGTCGAAGTAGCCGGTCTCCAGGCCGGTGCCCATCTTGAGTGTGCCGGTCTGTGGCTGCAGTTCGCCGAGCAACAGACGCAACAACGTGGTCTTGCCGACGCCGTTGTTTCCGATCAGACCGATACGGTCGCCGCGCATGATCTTGATCGAGAAATTCTCGATGACGGGTTCGTCCCCGTAGCTGTAGCCGATGTTGCGCGCGCGTATGACCTTTCGGCCGGACTGCTCGGCCTCCTCGATATGGATACGCGCCGCCCCCTCGCGCGCGACGCGCTCCTCGCGTTCCTCACGCATCTTCAGGAGAGCACGAACCCGGCCTTCGTTGCGGGTGCGTCGCGCCTTGATCCCCTGGCGGATCCAGGCTTCTTCTTCCGCCAGCTTCTTGTCGAATTTCCGTTCCGCGACGATTTCGTTTTCGAGCGCCTTTTCCTTGCGACGCAGGAAGTTACGGTAATCGCCCGGCCAGCTCGTCAGCTTGCCGCGATCGATTTCGACGATACGTGTCGCGAGGCGTTGCAGAAACGCGCGATCGTGCGTTATGAACAGCACGGCGCCGGGGTATCCGTACACACGGTCCTCGAGCCAGCGGATCGTCGCGATGTCGAGATGGTTTGTCGGCTCATCGAGTAACAGGAGATCGGGTTTCTGGACCAGCGCCTTGGCCAGTGCGACGCGTCGCCGCCAGCCGCCCGATAGCTGGTTCATTCTCTTGTCAGCCGGCAGGCTGAGCTCGGTAATCGTCGTTTCGACGCGCTGTTCGAGGTGCCACCCGTCGTGCGCATCGATTTTGGCGTGCAGCGCCTCGAGCTCACGTAGCCCGTGCTTGTCGAGATCGAGCTTCGAGCGTTCTTGGTAGTCGCGCAGCAGCGTCTCGATCTGCGTCAGCCCGTCGCGGATGACGTCGATCACGGGCTGGTCCATCGCCTCCGGCAGCGTCTGTTCGAGCTGGCTGACGATCAGGTCGTTGCGGGCCGTGATCTCCCCGCGATCCGGCTCCAGTGTCCCCATGAGGAGTTTGAGCGTTGTCGACTTGCCGGCACCGTTGCGACCGATGAGACACACGCGCTCGCCGGCGTCGATCGAGAACTCGGCGTCGCGAAGGATGAGCTGTTCGCCAAACTCGAGGCAGATGTCGTCGAAGCGCAGCAGTGACATGGGTTGATCCGGGGTATTGGCGTGTATCCTACCCGATTGGCTTCAACCACACAGGTGACCGGGATGAGCGAAGATCGCTTCATCGAACTCGAGACGCGGCTTGCGCACCAGGACCAGCTTCTCCACGAACTCAACGAGGTCGTGACGAGCCAGCAGGCCCGCATGATGGATCTCGAACAGTTGTGCAAAGCCCTGCTCGAGCGTGTGCGATCGCTGGGGGACGGCGTGACGACGGGCGGTCCCGATGACGAGCGACCGCCGCATTTCTAGCAGCCTGTTGCGACGTTTGTCGTATAGTGATCGTTACGCAGCATCGGAGAGTCGCCATGCCGAAGAAAACCGGACTTTTCGTTATCGCCTTGCTGATACTCGCAGGACCCGCCGCCGGCCAGGATGGCATCCCCGACGAGCTTGCCGGCTGGCAGGACTGGGTGCTCGAGGACCACGAATACCGCACCTGTCCGTTCTACTTCGATCGCCCGGCGACCGCGCGCGATGACTTCGTATGCACCTGGCCGGGCCGTCTGCGACTCGATGTCTCGTCAACCGGCGGCCGTTTCTCGCAGGACTGGACCGTTTATGGCGAGGCGCAGTGGGTCAACCTGCCCGGCAACACCGACCATTGGCCGGACCGGGTCACGGTTGACGATCGGCCGGTCGAGGTCGTCGCGCGGGACAACCTCCCGACTGTTCGCCTCGATCCCGGCTCGCACCGGGTATCCGGGCGATTTGCCTGGGACGAGCAGCCCGGCGTCCTGACGCTGCCCCGCTCCAGCGCTCTTCTTAGCCTGACCGTCGAGGGAGACACGGTCGAGCGCCCGGAGTTTTCCGGCAACGGCGTCTTCCTCGGCGAACGGCGGCGCGATACGCGTGCCGTCGATTCCGTGCGACTCGTCGTCTATCGGCTGATTGCCGACGATGTCCCGATGCGCGTGCTGACGCAACTGCAGGTCGACGTATCGGGGAGCGTTCGCGAAGAGTCGTTCGGTCCGGTTCTGCCCGGGGGTTTCATACCGCTGTCATTGCACAGCGAACTGCCGGCGAAACTCGAGGCGGACGGCGTTCTGCGGCTCCAGGTACGGCCGGGCCGATGGATCGTGCGCCTCGCCGCGAGAGCCGGTGGTGTCGCCGATAGCATCACGGTGCCGGCGGGCGGCGTCAACATGCCGGCCGAGGAAGTCTGGAGCTATCGCGCCAACGATCGCTTTCGCGTGACCGCCGCCGAAGGTCCGCCACCGGTCGACCCCGCCCAGGTCGATGTACCCGGGCCGTGGCGGAACCTGCCGGCCTACGGAATTGCATCGGGCGAAAGCCTGTCCGTGGTCGAGCGCAGTCGCGGCGTCATTTCGGCCAGCAACGAGCTTTCGTTGTATCGCACGATGTGGCTGGATTTCAGCGGGGCCGGGTTTGTCGTCGAGGACGATATCGGCGGACAGATGCGCACCGACTGGCGCCTCGACATGGGCGGACCCTACACGCTGCTGACGGCGACCGAGAACGACGAGAGCCTGCTCATTACGCGAGGCAGCGATGAGGGTGAAACCGGAATCGAGGTTCGCCAGACCAACGTGGAGATCAGTGCGCTCGGGCGAAGCGAAACGCGCGGTGCGATGCCCGTAACCGGCTGGGACGCGAGATTCGCGAGTGTCAATGCCGTCCTCAACCTGCCGCCCGGCAACAAGCTGCTGACGACATCGGGCGTCGACGGCGCACAGGGAAGCTGGACCGGCCAGTGGCAGTTGCTCGACTTCTTCCTCGTACTGATCATCACGATCGCCGTTTGGCGCCTGTTCAACCCGGTCTCGGGCGTTATCGCGCTGCTTGCACTGACGCTGAGTTTTCACGAGCCGTTCGCCCCGACCTGGTTGTGGCTCAATCTGCTTGCAGCGATCGCACTGCTGCGCGTGACCCCGGACGGCAAGCTGCGCCGGTGGGTGCGTGGCTACCAGCTGGTCAGTGCGGCGTTGCTGGTCGTCGCTCTCGTGCCGTTTGTCGCCGGGCAGCTTCGCATTGCGATCTATCCGCAGCTCGAGTCGCAATACCCGCGGTCGCCACTGTTCGTCCCCGGCGCGGCAGCGCCGACGGACGAGATGGAGCAGCCGGAGTTGCGGATGCGAAAGGCGGCGATGGCCCCGGAGTCGCAGGTTTCATCGGCCGACTCGATGCTCGAGGAGATCGTCGTGACGGGTTCCGGCGACCTGCGGACATTCTCGCGCTACGCGCCCAATGCCATTGTCCAGGCCGGGCAGGGGATTCCGTCGTGGCGCTGGAACACGTACTCGCTGAGGTGGAATGGTCCCGTTGACCCCGAGCAGGCCATGCGCCTCGTCGTTTTGCCGCGCTGGCTCGTCAGCACGCTGCGGTTCGTCGAGGTCATGCTGCTACTGCTGTTCGCGGGTATCGTTGCCGCCGAGATTCTGAACCGGCAGTGGCGACTGCCGGGCGGTCTTGCGCTCGGGCGAAGTCCTGTCACAGGCGTGCTCGCGGCAGGCGTATGCGCCTCGTTGATGCTGACCGGCTCGCCTGCCGAAGCGGACATGCCGAGCGAGGAATTGCTTCAACAGCTCCAGCAGCGTCTCCTCGAGCCCCCCGATTGCGTGCCGCGCTGCGCCGAAATCGTTGCCGCTGGTGTCGAGGTCGGTGGCGAGGCGATCAGCATGTCGCTGAACGTGCACGCGCACGAAAGCGTCGCCATTCCGTTGCCGGGCACGTCGCGTGGCTGGCATCCACAGGTAACAGCAGTCAATGGCAGCGCCGATGCGCGGGTATTCCGCGACGCCGGTTCGCGGCTCTGGCTGTACGTCACCCCGGGCATGCACAGCGTGAGCCTTCGCGGCGCGATCCCGGCGGCCGATAGTCTCGAGATTCCGTTCGCGTCGCCGCCGCGCGTGATCACCGTTGACAGCGATGGCTGGTTCGTTGCGGGTATCAGGGATCGTCGCCTGCTGTCGGGTTCGCTGCAACTGACACGGCTGCAAGTCGAAGCCGGCGGCGACACGATTCGTTGGGAGAGCAGCCGCTTCCCGCCGTTCGCGAGGGTCGAGCGGACGATCGAGCTGGATCTCGACTGGCGCGTCAGGACGACCGTGCAACGTGTCGCGCCAACGCAGGGTGCGGTAACCCTCGAGCTGCCGCTGATCGAAGGCGAAGATATCGTCAGCGGCGAATTCACCGTCCGGGACGGCACGGTGCTCGTGTCGATGAACCCGCAGCAGAACAGCGTTAGCTGGACGTCGAATCTGCCGCGCACGTCGCCGCTGACACTGACGGCCGGCGACGGTTCATTATGGTCCGAGCGCTGGCGCATCGCTGTCGGCAACATCTGGAACGTCGCTTTCGACGGCGTGCCGGAGAGCAATACGGGCGCCGAGGTCGACGCCGTACGTGTCGCGGAGTTCGATCCGCGCGCGGGCGAGACCCTGACACTCGTCGCCACGCGTCCCGAGGCGGCGGAAGGCGATACGCTCGCGTTCGACGCTGTTTCGCTCCAGGTGGACCAGGGTGATCGCAGTGCCGACGTCACGCTCGAACTCGACTATCGCAGTACGCGCGGCGCACAGCACATCCTGCGTTTGCCGGACGGCATCGAAATCAGGAGGGTTGCAATTGACGGTGTCGAGCAGACGCTGCGCTCGGAGGCCGGCGAACTCACGCTGCCGATTCTGCCCGGGGAACACCGCGTCAGCATCGCCTGGCGGGCCGCCGACGGTTCATCCTGGCGCACGGCGACTCCGGCCGTGGACCTCGGGGCGCCGGCGAGCAACATCGAGATCGGTATTGCGATGCCGGGCAGTCGCTGGATCCTCGGGACATCCGGGCCCAGGCTCGGCCCTGCCGTGCTGTACTGGTCGGAACTCGCTGCGATGGTCCTGTTCGCGCTGATTCTCGGGCGTATCGGACTGACGCCGCTCTCGACCCGGCACTGGCTGTTGCTCGGCCTCGGTTTCAGTACTTTCAGCTGGGGAATGCTGGCGCTCGTCGTCGTCTGGCTGGTCGCCTGTGGCGCCCGTGAGAAGATCAAAGCCGACGCCATGAACTGGTGGCAGTTCGACCTTGTCCAGGTCGCCATCGGCGGCCTCACCGTCGTCGCGTTGCTCGGCATCATCTCGGCGTTGCCGCAGGGCCTGCTCGGGACGCCGGACATGCACGTGGCCGGCCACGGTTCGTTCGGCAGCGACCTGAACTGGTTCGCCGACCGCAGTGACTCCGCGTTACCTGCAGCGTCAGCGTTTACCGCGCCCATGTGGGTTTACAAGACGCTGATCCTGGCCTGGGCGCTTTGGCTCAGCTTCGCGCTGCTGCGCTGGCTGCCGTGGGTATGGCGTTGCTTCAGTGACGACGGCTTCTGGCGCAAGCGGGTGAAGGGCCAGTCATGAAGATCGCGTGGATCGCAATCTTCCTTGGCGTGCTGATATGGTCCGGTATCGGGCCGAAGGACTTTCTGACCTGGTGCCTCGAAGTTTCGCCGGCGGTGATCGGGGGCGCGATCCTGTGGATTACGCGAGAGCGCTTTCCGCTGACGACGATGACCTACGTCCTGATCCTGGTTCATTGCGTGATTCTGATGGTCGGCGGTCACTACACCTATGCCGACGTACCGATCGGCGAGTGGTTCCGCGAGGCGTTTGACGGTACCCGCAACAACTACGACAAGCTCGGTCACTTCGTGCAGGGTTTCGTTCCGGCGATCATCGCCCGCGAGCTCATGATTCGTCTCCACGTCTTCAACTCGGTGCGCTGGCGCGATTTCTTCATTGTGAGCTTCTGCCTCGGGTTCAGTGCGTTCTACGAGTTGATCGAATGGTGGGTAGCGCTCCTGTCTGAGGAGGCTGCCGCCAGCTTCCTCGGCATGCAGGGATATATCTGGGATACGCAGTCGGACATGGGCTGGGCGCTGATCGGTGCGGTGCTTGCGTTGGCTCTCCTCGGCCGCTGGCACGATCGACAACTGCGTGAACACGGTTTCATCAACGAGGTCTGATCGACTGTGAGACGCCTTCTCGCTACCTGTTGTCTGATGTCCTGCGTCGGCCTTGCGCAGGCAAACGAGTGCGTCGTCTTGTTGCACGGCCTGATTCGCTCGTCGACTTCGATGAACAAGATGCAGCGCGAACTCGACGACGCCGGGTTCGTGACCGCGAACATCGACTATCCGTCGCGCGACTACACGATCGAGGAACTGGCCGACATGGCCGTGCCGCAAGGCCTCGCGGAGTGCCGCAGCCATGACGGCGTCGAACGCATTCATTTCGTGACACATTCGCTCGGCGGGATTCTCGTGCGCCAGTACCTGAGTGGCAACGAAATCCCGGAGCTGGGGCGCGTGGTCATGCTGGGACCGCCGAACCAGGGCAGTATCGCGGCCGACGACATGGGCGGCGTTCCCGGATTCGAGTGGCTCAACGGCCCCGCCGGGCGGCAGCTCGGCAAAGGCGAGGATAGCGTGCCGCGCAGGCTCGGCCCGGCCGACTTCGAGCTCGGTGTAATCGCCGGAAGCCGGACCATTGACCCGATCACGTCGGCGGTGCTCGATGACCCGGACGACGGCCGCGTCTCGGTTGAAGATACGAAGCTCGAGGGCATGACGGACTTCGTTGTCGTCGAACATTCTCACGCCTTCATGATGCGCATGCAGAGACCGATCGAGCTGACGATCAGGTTCCTCCGGACCGGCGCATTCGAGAGCGAGTGACGCGGGTGCGGAAACGCCCACCCGGACAGCTCGTTCCGGGGTACAATCGCGGCCTGCTACCTTCGCGATGTCGAATCCGGCAGCCAATCAGAGGAACCACCCTATGTTGCGTAACAAGTTGCGACTCCTGATCCCTTTCTTCGGCGCGCTCGTCGTCGCCGCCGGATGCGGATCGAAGACCGACGAAGAAACACCGGAGACGACCGGGACGGAGAACATGTCCAAACCATTCACGATGTTTGCAGGCGATGCGCCCGTCGCTGAGAAACGTCCCGTCGAGATCGAGCAACACGGCGAGACACGGGTAGACAACTACGCCTGGCTGCGGGACGAGAACTGGCAGGAAGTACTGCGCGACCCCGACGTATTGAGCGAGGACATTCGAGACCAGTTGGTCGCCGAGAACGCTTTCTACGAGGCAGCGACCGACGACCTCGACGCGTTGCGGGACACGTTGTTCGACGAGATGCGGGGGCGCATCAAGGAGGACGACAGCTCGGTTCCCTCTCCCGACGGGCCGTATGCCTATGCCGTTCGATATCGCGAAGGGGGGGAGTATCCGGTCTACGTACGTACATCTCGCGAAGGTGGCGAAGAGACGATTCTCTTCGACGGCGACGCTGAATCGGAAGGAGAGGATTTCTTCAAGGTGATCTCGGTCGATCACAGTCCGAATCACGAGATGATTGCCTACGGCGTCGATCGCCTGGGGTCCGAGTATTACGATATTCGCGTTCGCATTATCGAAAGCGGGGAAGAATTCGAAGAGTCCATTCCGTCGACCGGTGGCTCATCCGTGTGGGCTGCCGACTCGAAGTCCTTCTATTACGTCGAGCGCGACGACAATCAGCGACCAAAGCGGGTCAAGCAGCACGTTCTCGGCACCGACCCGGCCGATGACGTTCTCGTCTACGAAGAGGCCGATGACACGATGTTCCTCTTCGTCGAGAAGAGCCAGAGCGGCGAGTTCATATTCATCGGTTCAGCCAAAGGCACGACCAGCGAATTCCGTTACCTGCGTGCTGACGCGGAGCCTGGAACGGAACCCGTCCTGATTGCGCCGGGCGTCGACGACGAGCTCTACTACGTCGAGCACCATGGCGACCATTTCTACATCCAGACGAATGCGGATGGCGCGGTTGATTTCAAGATCGTACGGGTGCCGATAGACAATCCAGGTCGCGAACACTGGGAAGAGTGGCTCGAGCACCGCGCCGGCGTCTACGTCCTCGGTTTCATACCGTTCGCGGATCGACTCGTCCTTCTCGAGCGGGAAAACGCGTTGCCGCGCATCGTCGTATCGGACTACGAGCTGGCGTCGTCCTTCGAGATCGAGTTCGACGAGGCGGCCTATCAGCTGGGCCTTTCCTCGGGCTATGAGTTCGATACGGATACCGTTCGTTATACCTACGAATCGCCTTCGACACCCGAACAGACGTTCGACTTCGACATGTCATCCCGCGAGCGCACGCTCAGGAAGACGCAGGAAATCCCGAGCGGCCACAACCCCGATCTGTACGTGGTGGAGCGGCTGTTCGTCACCGCGGAAGACGGTGCCGAGATTCCCGTCACCGTGCTGAGACTCGAGATGACCGAGGTCGATGGCAATGCGCCGTTATTGCTGTACGGGTACGGCAGCTACGGTTCGACTATTGGTGCGTGGTTCAACAGCAGCATACTCTCGCTCGTGGATCGAGGCGTCGTCTATGCGGTCGCGCATGTTCGCGGCGGTTCCGCGAAAGGACGGCAATGGTACCTCGACGGGAAACTCGACAAGAAGGTCAACTCGTTCAAGGACTTTGCACGTTCGGCCGAAGAATTGCAGAAGCGCGGTTACGGGCGCGAGGGCGAAACCGTCATCTACGGCGGCTCCGCGGGCGGGCTGCTCGTCGGCGCCACGGTCAACTTGCGGCCGGACCTGTTCGCGGGCGTCATTGCAGCCGTGCCTTTCGTCGACACGCTCAACACGATTTCCGATGCCAGCTTGCCGCTCACGCCGCCGGAATGGGTGGAGTGGGGCGACCCGATCAACGATGCGGAGGCTTTCAGGACGATCGCGGCATACTCGCCCTACGACAACATTCGTCCGGGCGTCGAGTATCCGCCGATCCTCGCGACGGCGGGGCTGACCGATTATCGCGTTACCTACTGGGAACCGGCCAAATGGGTGGCCCGTCTGCGCGACGAGGCCGGTGGCGGCCCGTTCTTCATGAAGACCAACATGGGGGCAGGTCATGCGGGATCGGCGGCCCGATTCGAAAGGCTGAAGGAGCGCACCCATGATTATGCGTTCGCACTCCGGATCTTCGGATTGACCGAGACGCGGCCCGTCAGTCACGAGTAGTCGCGTCTCGCGGGCCGGGCCGCGGCCGGAGAGTGCCTTTGTAGGCGGCGATTAAGCCCAGGACCGGCGTCTCGACGCGCACGTCGAACGCAAACGATCCGTCGCGCTCGTGTTCGAACGAAGCTCCTTTCGGCAACAGCGCGCGGGGCAAAGGAAGCAGCCCGATTCTCCAGCGAACGGGCACAAACCGGAGCTTCCCGTCTTTCCAGGTAATCGCCGTTGCAACGGTGATCATCCCGAACCGCTCGCGCAGCATTCCTGCGTCTCGTCCGGCACCGACCGAGAGACGGCTTCGAAACCGCCTGCCGCCGATGGATCGTGTCCAGGTCTCGCCTTTTGGTGCTACCTCGATCGAGACCCGAACCTCGGATTGCCGGGTGCCGGCGGGAAATCCGAACAGGGCAGCAACCAGGCGCCCCGCGAGGTTGTTTGCGCCTCGAACCGAAGCGCTGCCTATCCAATCCGAGCTGCGTTCCCCGCAGTGCAGCTCCTGCAAGGGCGCGGGCAACTCGTGGAACGTATCGCCCAGCACGGCCGGAAAGACTGCGTTGCTCACGTCAGCGAAGAACTCGCGACTGGATTCCCGGGTCCTGTATGTCGCAGAAACTCCTTCGCCCAAGAAACCGGTATCTGTTTCGTGCGACCAGCCCGTAAAGGTAATCCCGCACGCCCACCGGCAGCACGTTCAAGACGGCGAGAATTCTCCAGACGCCGCCAAGCTGCTTTCCCACCCGCACTATGGCATCGAGCGACGTGAAAGCGCGGCCTTTTTCGATGTACAGCCAGGACAACGGGTCGTCAGGATCCATGCCGTAGTGCCGCAGAAGCGCGGCGCCGAGTTCCGATTGCACGGGAACGATGCGAAACGCTTCCTGAGCGTCGTTTCCTGCTATCCACGCGGCGCCTTTTGCACACAATCCGCAATTCGCGTCCATCACCGTGAAGTGATCCGGCACGTCGAATCGAGGGACCGCCGGATCGTCGAGGAAAGAGAAGCGTTCGCGGGAAATTCGCATTGGGTCCGGCCAATGGTCTGACGGTGCACCTGTCTCCTTACGGTACTCGTATAGTCGTCGAAAGTCGCCCCGATCGCAGCGTCGGCAAATCGGATTGCGCGTTCTTCGTCCGTCGACCTGGCGTGTTTGGCAGTGCCACAGACCTCGGCTTGACAAACGCAGTTAAATATTATTAAAGTCGATTTCAATAATATTTAACTACCTGATGGCTGCAAATGTCCAAGGGAAACACGCGGCACGCTGTTGCGCCCGACTGGGTCGAGATCCTGACCGACGACGAACTCAACTTCGTTCGGCGCTTCGTCGTGCATTCCGGATCGCTAAAGGCACTGGCTCGGGAGTACGAAGTCTCCTATCCAACGCTGCGAAGCCGCCTCGACGTACTGATAGAGCGCATCGAGTCGGCGCAATCCCACGACGCGGAGGGCCCTTTGAAGACCGAGGTTCGCCGGTTACTCCGGGATGGGGCCATTTCGATTCACGCCGCGCGAGAGATCTTGTCGGCTATGGAACAGGAGAAGGAAGAATGGGAGAAGTAATCGTTGCGGTCGCTCTAGCGGCCGCGCTCGGTGCGATCACCGCAATCGGAATGACCGCGCTCGAGCGGTACTGCATCGCAGCCCGGGCGGTATCCGGCTTGAAGATCGCCACATCGTCGGCGCTCGTTCTCTGCACAGCCGGAATGGCGTTGGCGATTTTCGGCCCGTACTCGAGCGAGTCGTCCGAAGCGCTTTTCACCTTTTGTATCGTTCAGTTCGGTGTTCTGGCGCACTTTCTCCGGAAGCTCATCGGAAACGTTGCCGAGATGGAACTCAAGCGCATGATCGCTCACGATCTCTGAACCGGCGGCCTCCAGATAATTGTTCAACGGGCTGCTAGAGTCGCGCCGCTAACCTGCTGCCCTGGTCGATCGCACGCTTGGCATCGAGCTCCGTGGCCAGGTGTGCGCCGCCGATGACGTGAACGTCGATGCCGGCAGCCTCGAGCGGCCCGGTCAACTCGGTCAACGACTCCTGGCCGGCACAGAGGATGACGTTGTCCGCCTCGATCCTCGTCGGGTTTTCGCGGTTCTCGCCGTAAGTGATCAGGAGGCCATCGTCGTCGATGCGTTCGTAGTTGACGTTAGCGATCATTCGCACGCCGTTCATTTTCAGCGTCGCCCGGTGAATCCAGCCCGTCGTCTTGCCGAGCTTCGCGCCGAGCTTGCCTTTCTTGCGTTGCAATAGCGTCACCTGTCGTGCGGGAGGCCCGGGCTGACCCCGGTCACGCGCCAGTCCGCCGCGCTGCTCGGCCGGGTCCACGACGCCCCACTCCTCCAGCCATTCGTCGAGATGCATTGTCGGTGACCGGCCCTCTTCGTGAACGAGAAACTCGGCGACGTCGAAGCCGATGCCGCCTGCGCCGATGATCGCAACACGCTCGCCGACCGCTGCGCGGTCGCGCAACACGTCGACGTAGCTCAAGACCTTCGGGTGGTCCTGTCCTTCGATCTTCGGGTCGCGCGGAACGACGCCTGTCGCAACGATAACGCCGTCATAGCCGCTTCCACTGAGGTCATCTGCCGTCACGCGGGTATCCAGGTGGACGTTCACACTGCTCAGTTCGAGCTGCCGTCCGAAGTAGCGCAGCATTTCGTGGAACTCCTCCTTTCCCGGAACGATCTTCGCCATGTTGAGTTGCCCGCCGATCTCGCTTGCCGCATCGAACAGGTCGACGGCGTGGCCGCGCTGCGCCAGCACCAGCGACGAAGACAGGCCCGCCGGGCCGGCACCGACCACGGCAAAATTGCCGGGAGTGTCCGTCGGGTCGTAGTTGAGTTCCGTTTCGTGGCAGGCGCGCGGGTTCACGAGGCAGCTGCTCATTCTGTTCGAGAACGTGTGGTCCAGGCAGGCCTGGTTGCACGCGATACAGACGTTGATCTCGTCCGCACGTCCGGTCCGGGCCTTTTGCGCGAATTCCGGGTCGGCGAGCAGCGGCCGCGCAAGCGACACCATGTCCGCGTCGCCGCGCGCCAGGACATCCTCGGCGACGGCAGGCAGGTTGATGCGATTCGACGTGACGAGCGGAACGCTGACTTCCTGCTTCATCTTGTAGGTGACCCACGTGAATGCCCTGCGAGGTACCGATGTCGCGATGGTCGGGACGCGCGCCTCGTGCCAGCCGATTCCGGTGTTGATGATCGTGGCGCCCGCGTTCTCGATGGCCCTGGCCAGTCGTACCGTCTCGTCCCAGGAGCTGCCTTCCGGGATCAGATCGATCATCGACAGGCGGTAGATGATGATGAAGTCATCGCCGACCGCTTCGCGAGTTCGCTGCACGATCTCGACGGGCAGGCGCATCCGGTTCGAGTAATCACCACCCCATTCGTCCATCCGCTGGTTCGTATGGGTTACGAGGAACTCGTTGATGAAGTATCCCTCCGATCCCATGATTTCGACGCCGTCGTAACCGGCTTCACGCGCACGCTGTGCGCAATTGACGAAATCCCGAATCTGTTTTTCGACGCCCGAACTCGAGAGCTCGCGCGGCGTGAACGGCGTGATCGGCGACCGGATGCGAGACGGCGCGACGGCCAGTGGATGGTAGGCGTAGCGCCCGGCATGCAGGATTTGCAGCGCGATCCTGCCGCCTTCGACATGTACGGCATCCGTCACTGCGCGATGCTTCGCCGCCTCGCGGCGCGTGGTCAGCTTGCCTGCAAAGGGCTTGACCCAGCCCGCGCGGTTCGGCGCATAGCCGCCCGTGACGATGAGCCCGACTTCGCCTCGCGCGCGTTCGGCGAAGTAAGCCGCCAGGCGCTGGTGCTGATTGCCGTCTTCGAGGCCCGTGTGCATCGAGCCCATGAGGATGCGGTTTCTGAGCGTCGTGAAGCCGAGATCGAGGGGCGCAAGCAGGTGCGGGTAGTTGGCGTCGGTCACTGTTGGCCTGCGGTCGCTATGGTGCGCCCGTCTGCTCTGCGCGTGCGCTTGACGAGTGGTTTCAGGTACTCGCCCGTGAACGATCCCCTCGTCGCAGCGACCTCCTCGGGCGGGCCTGCCGCGATAATCCGACCGCCGCCGTCGCCACCCTCGGGCCCTAGATCGATGATCCAGTCCGCTGTCTTGATGACATCGAGGTTGTGCTCGATGACGACGACGGTGTTGCCGTGGTCGCGCAGGCGGTGCAGGACGCCGAGCAGCTGTTCGATGTCGTGGAAATGCAGGCCGGTCGTCGGTTCGTCGAGGATGTACAGCGTGTTGCCCGTGTCCCGTTTCGAGAGCTCCTTGGCGAGCTTGACGCGTTGCGCCTCGCCGCCCGACAGCGTCGTTGCGTTCTGGCCGAGACGGATGTAGGTCAGGCCGACATCGGTCAGGGTCTGCAGCTTTCGTGAGACGACGGGTACGTTCCTGAAGAACTCGGCCGCGTCCTCGACGGTCATCTCGAGCACCTCGTGGATGTTCTTGCCCTTGTAACGAATCTCGAGGGTTTCGCGGTTGTAGCGCTGCCCTCGGCAGACGTCACAGGGTACGTAGACGTCCGGCAGGAAGTGCATCTCGACCTTGATGACCCCGTCGCCCTGGCAAGCCTCGCAGCGGCCGCCTTTGACGTTGAAACTGAAGCGTCCGGGCATGTAGCCGCGTGAACGCGCCTCTTGCGTGCCCGCAAACAGTTCACGAATGGGCGTGAACAAGCCGCTGTAGGTCGCCGGGTTCGAGCGCGGCGTGCGCCCGATCGGGCTCTGGCTGATATCGATGACCTTGTCGATGTGCTCGAGGCCTTCGATGGCGCGGTGCGGTGCCGGGTTACGGCTCGTGCGGTGAAGAACCTCTGCGACCGACTTGTACAGGGTGTCGTTGACGAGCGTGGATTTGCCCGAACCCGACACGCCCGTAACACAGGTCAGCAATCCCACCGGTATCGATGCGTCAACGTCCTTGAGGTTGTTGCCCGAGGCCCCGAGCACCCGGAGTTGCCGATCGGCGTCGGGAGGAGTGCGTGTTTCGGGGACTTCGATGGCGCGTTTGCCGGACAAGTACTGGCCGGTCAGCGACTGTGCCTCTTTCTGTATCTCTGCCGGCGCCCCTGCCGCGACAACTCTGCCACCGTGTACACCGGCGCCGGGGCCGAGATCGACGACATGGTCGGCGGCGAGAATGGCCTCCTCGTCATGCTCGACGACGATGACGGTATTGCCGATGTCCCTCAGGTGCGTCAGCGTACCGAGCAGGCGCTGGTTGTCGCGCTGGTGCAGGCCGATCGACGGTTCGTCGAGGATGTACATGACACCAACGAGTCCGGAACCGATCTGGCTCGCCAGCCGGATGCGCTGTGCTTCGCCGCCTGACAGCGTCTCGGCGCTGCGATCGAGCGACAGGTAGTCGAGCCC
>JANQGP010000314.1 GCA_028277265.1 Woeseiaceae bacterium
CGGTACGAAGACGGTTCGTCGATCTACGACATCGATTTCAACTTCATCGACGGCGTCGATCGACACCCGCGGGGTTGCGGTTTCAAGGTCATCGACCACCTGACGCACAATGTCTACCGGGGCCGCATGGAGTACTGGGCGAAATACTACGAAGACCTGTTCAACTTCCGCGAGATCCGCTACTTCGACATCAAAGGTGAGTACACCGGGCTCCTGTCCAAAGCCATGACGGCTCCCGACGGGAAGATCCGTATCCCGCTCAACGAGGAAGCATCGAAAGGCACGGGCCAGATCGAAGAGTACCTGATGGAGTTCAACGGCGAGGGTATCCAGCATATCGCCTTTTCCTGTGACGACCTGTACGCCTGCTGGGATGCGCTAGAGGCACGGGGCATCGAGTTCATGACCGCGCCGCCGGGAGCCTACTACGAGATGCTCGAAGAGCGACTGCCCGGTCACGGTGAACCCGTCGACGAACTGCAGTCCCGCGGCATCCTGCTTGACGGCACGACCGAAGACGGCGAGCCGCGCTTGTTGCTGCAGATCTTTTCGGCCAACATGGTCGGGCCGACATTCTTCGAATTCATCCAGCGCAAGGAAGACGAAGGGTTCGGCGAAGGCAACTTCAAGGCGTTGTTCGAGTCGATCGAACGCGACCAGATCGCCCGCGGCGTCGTCAACGCCGAAGCCTGAGGACGAGACATGGAACTCAAGCGCATTCATCACGTCGCGTACCGGTGCAAGGACGCGCGCGAAACCGTCGAGTTTTACCAGCGCGTACTGAACATGGAATTCACGGTCGCGTTTGCCGAGGATCGTGTACCGTCAACAAAGGAACCCGACCCGTACATGCACGTCTTTCTCGACTGCGGCATGGGCAACGTGCTCGCGTTCTTCGAACTTCCGACCCGGCCGGAGATGGACCGCGATCACAATACGCCTGAATGGGTGCAGCACATTGCCTTCGAAGTCGAGGATTTCGACGCCCTGCTGGCCGCCAAGGCGAGTGTGGAGGCCGAAGGGATCGAGGTGATAGGCCCGACCAATCACGGCATCTTCCAGTCGATCTATTTTTTTGATCCGAACGGTCACCGGCTCGAACTCGTTGCGAACACCGGTACACAGGAGCAGATCAACGAGCTCAAGCGCGTCGCGCCCGCGATGCTCGAGGAGTGGAGCCGCACGAAGAAGGCGCCCCGACACGCAGCCTGGCTGCACGAACTCGAATTCACAGGCGACGAGGAACCCGCCTCACCATGAAACTCGCATCCCTGAAAGGCGGCCGGGACGGTCGCCTCGTCGTCGTATCGGACGACTTGCAACGCTGCCTGGCTGCCGAAGGCTATGCCACGCTGCAGGCCGCCCTAGACGACTGGTCCGCGGCACGTCCGGTACTCGAGGCCGTGGCCGACCGGGTCAACGCCGGTGAGGGCGATACGTTCGACGAAGCGTCCTGTGCTTCCCCCCTGCCTCGCGCTTATCAGTGGGCCGACGGTTCGGCGTACGTAAACCACGTCGAACTCGTGCGCAAGGCACGCGGCGCCGAAATGCCCGAGAGCTTCTGGACGGATCCGCTGATGTACCAGGGCGGTTCCGATTCATTCCTCGGCCCGCGCGACAACATCCCGATGGCCGATGAGGCCTGGGGCATCGACTTCGAGGCAGAAATCGTCGTCGTTACCGACGATGTACCGATGGGAGTCTCGCCCGAAGCAGCGCTCAATCACATCCAGCTCGTCATGCTCGTCAATGACGTGTCGTTGAGGAACCTGATTCCGGGTGAGCTCGCCAAGGGATTCGGCTTCTTCCAGTCGAAACCGTCGAGTGCTTTTTCCCCGGTTGCCGTGACGCCCGACTCGCTTGGCGACGCGTGGCGAGGCGGCAAGCTGCACCTGCCGCTTAGGTCCTGGCTCAACGATTCGCCATTCGGCATGCCGGATGCCGGCGTCGACATGACTTTCCATTTCGGGCAGCTCATCGCACATGCCGCGAAGTCCCGGCCACTCGGCGCGGGCAGCCTGATCGGGTCTGGCACGATCTCCAACAGGCTCGATGACGGACCGGGCAAGCCGATTTCGGAGGGCGGCGTCGGATACTCGTGTATCGCAGAAATCCGCATGATCGAAACGATCAACGATGGCAAGCCGGCGACCGGTTTCATGAAATTCGGGGACCGAATCCGGATCCGGATGGACGATTCGGACGGCCGGTCGATCTTCGGTACCATCGACCAGGCCGTAGAGCGATATGGAGGGCAGTAGACGGACGTGACCATCCGGCTCTACAGCTACTGGCGCTCTTCCGCGGCCTACCGTGTCCGGATCGCGTTGAATCTCAAAGGCCTGGAG
>JANQGP010000317.1 GCA_028277265.1 Woeseiaceae bacterium
CGACGAGACACGCGGCTACCTGCACGAAAAACTCCTCGCCGCCGGTGCCGATTTCCCGGCGTTCGTGTTTCCGAATTCCGTCTGCGACGAGCTGTGGGCCGCCTCGGGCGGTTGGCCCGGCATTCTCGATCGTGTCGCTCTGCTCGCGATCGCCGCGGGTGATACGCTGCCGATCTCAAGGGAGGCCATCGAGCACGCAGCGCTGCCGGTCGGCACCTGGGACGATGCCGGCGTGACCCGGATCGAAGAGAGCACCGAGTTACCGCCCGAGCCGCCACGCCTCGTGCTGACGAACAATGGCAGCGTGATCCAGGACCTGACGATGATCAAACCACGGCTGCTCATCGGTCGATCCGAGCACAATGACATTGCGATCGACAGCCGCTTCATCAGCCGCCATCACGCGCTGATCGTGCGCCACGGCAACTCCACGTTCCTGATGGATCTCAACAGTACGAACGGCACGTTCATCAATTCAAAGCGGGTATCGAACCAGGTGCTGGTCCATGCCGACGTCGTCACTGTGGGTCACCACAAGATCAAGTTCATCGATCCGCATGCAACGAAGCGCGGCAAACTCGAAGGGCCGGAGTTCTTGGACACGGCGATCATGAAGACCCTCGAGGACATGCGAAAGGCGCCGGCTCAGGAAACGAAGGTGTCTGTGCCAGCGCCAAGCGAAGACTTGCCTACGTTGCAGACCTGAGGCTGATCAGCCGAAGAAGTGTTCCTTGAAGTGCTTGCGGCACATCGACACGTAGCGGTCGTTGCCGCCGATCTCCACCTGCGAGCCTTCGGTGACCGCATTGCCGTTCTCGTCCATACGCAAGACCATGATGGCTTTTCTGCCGCAATGGCAGATGGCCTTGAGTTCCTTCAGGTTGTCCGCCCAGGCCAGCAGGTACTTGCTGCCTTCGAAAGGCTCACCCTGGAAATCGGTCCGCAGCCCGTAAGCCAGCACGGGGATGTTCAGCCTGTCCGTGACTTCGCTGAGCTGGAACACCTGGTCCTTTGTCAGAAACTGGGCTTCGTCGATCAGCACGCAGTGCAACGACTTTTCCATGTGACTCGCCTTGGCGACGGCGAACAGGTCGCTGTCGTTGGTGAAGGTCGTCGCATCGGCCTCGATCCCGATGCGAGAGGTCACCTTGCCGGCCTCGTAGCGATCGTCGAACGCCGGCGCCAGCACCAGTGTCCGCATACCCCGCTCCACGTAGTTGTAGCTGGATTGCAGCAGGCTCGTCGACTTGCCGGCATTCATCGATGAATAGTAGAAATAGAGCTTGGCCATGAGCGCGCATTGTCGCACCGACGTGCGAGCGATGCACTAGAGCCTAGCGGCGTAACGTCAGCAGCTTTCCGAGCTTGCGTCGATGGCCTTGCCGTTCGGGGTTCTTCGACCGGCACTCGGCACATTCGTTGGTCAGTGAATGGCGGCCCGAGATGATCTGCGGGACCGGCGTCACGATACCCGAGCGCAGGCAACGGCTGCAGATCACCAGGTTGCTGAGGCGATTCAACAGGCGGTAGCTGATGTTGTCTCTTGCTATCTCTTTCGCAGTGGCAGCCATGATAGCTCTCCGTCTCGAAGTACCTGTTTTGGCACCGACAGGAGCGCGTGGCCAGCAAATGCAACATAATTGGGTCAGGACTGTGAACCAGTCGTGGTTTCTCGTGTGACGCGGTTCAACCGATGGTGCCCGGGGCCGGACTCGAACCGGCACGTCCTTGCGGACAGCGGATTTTAAG
>JANQGP010000004.1 GCA_028277265.1 Woeseiaceae bacterium
GACATTGGCACAATGCGCGACGGTCCCGCCTCGTCACGGCGAACTTTTCGGAGAATTCCATGCAAGCAGTACTCGAGCAACTCGGCCTCTCGGCCGTGAACGACGGAACATGGTTCGGCGACAAGTCATCAGCCAACCAGTCGGCGGCGCTGATCGAATCCGTCAATCCTACGAACAATGAAGTTATTGCCAGCGTTCGCGCGACGACGCCGGCCGAGTACGATCAGATTCTCGTGGCGGCCCGGGAATCGTATCTCGTCTGGCGCGACGTGCCAGGTCCGGTCCGCGGCGAGGCCGTTCGCCGAATCGCCAATGCGCTGCGCATATACAAGGATCCGCTCGGGAGCCTGGTCACGCTCGAGACCGGCAAGATCAAGGCCGAGGGCGACGGCGAAGTCCAGGAGATGATCGACATCGCGGACTTTGCGGTCGGCCAGTCGCGCATGATGTACGGGCGTACGATGCACTCGGAGCGGCCGCAACATCGTATGTACGAGCAGTGGCACCCGCTAGGGATCGTGGGCACGATTTCGGCATTCAACTTTCCGGTCGCCGTGTATTCGTGGAATGCCTGTATCGCGGCAATTTGCGGCAACGTGAATGTTTGGAAGCCGTCACCGAAGGCAGCCCTCTGCGCCGTCGCCGTGCAGAAGATCTTCAATGAAGCGCTCGCCGGCATGGATCTGCCGCCGGTCTTTTTCCTGATCAACGATGCCGGCCACGAGCTTGCAGAGCAGTTCGTCGACGACGAACGCGTCAATCTGCTCTCGTTCACGGGTTCCTGTGCCGTGGGCAAGCAGGTAGCCCAACGCGTCGCGGGGCGCATGGGCAAGTTCCTGCTCGAGCTCGGCGGCAACAACGCCATCATCGTGGACGAGCACGCCAATCTCGATCTCGCAGTACCGTCAATCGTCTTCGGTGCCGTCGGCACGGCCGGCCAACGCTGCACGTCGACGCGCCGCGTCATCGCGCATCGATCGCGCTTCGAGGAACTCAAGGAAGCGCTGGTCAAAGCCTACGGCCAGGTGCGTATCGGCAATCCGCTCGACCCGGACACGCTCATGGGTCCGGTCATCGACGAGGCATCGCTGCAACGCGTGCTCGATGCCTGCGCGGCGGTCAAGGCCTCGGGCGGCGAGTTGTTGTGCGGCGGCGAGAAGCTCGACCGGCCGGGCAATTTCATCAATCCGGCAATTGCGTTGGCCGACAACGGCTCGAACATCGTCCAGACGGAGACCTTCGGTCCGATTCTCTACCTGATGCCGTTCGACACGCTCGATGACGCTATCGCGATGCAGAACGGTGTCGTGCAGGGCCTGTCGTCGTCGATTTTCACGGACAACGTGCAGAACGCCGAGTACTTCCTGTCGCATGGCGGCTCCGACTGCGGCATCGCCAACGTCAATATCGGGACGTCGGGCGCCGAGATCGGTGGCGCATTCGGCGGCGAAAAGGAAACCGGCGGCGGCCGGGAGGCCGGTTCGGATTCCTGGAAAGCCTACATGCGCCGACAGACGAATACGATCAATTGGGGCTCCGACCTGCCGCTGGCGCAGGGCATCAACTTCGACCTGTGATTTAGGGTGTCCGGTACCTTAAATTAGTTCGAAGCGGTTCTCCTCGCGGTTCTTCCGGACCTCGCCGGCCCGGAAGACCTGTCCGCTCATCGTGATATAGACGCCCGGGTCCAGGGTCTGCACTGCGGCCACCGCCATACCGACGTTGAACATCGCATCGGTCGTGCGAAACCGTGCCGGCGTCAACGCTCCGGTCATAACGATCGTTCGCCCTTTCAGGGACTGAAGCACCTCGGCTGTCTCCGGCATTGTGTCGGTGCCATGCGTAATGACGTAATGGCTGGCGTCGTCATTTGCGATGTAGTCGCGCAGCACGCGCCGATCCGTATCCCGTATCTCGAGACTGTCCTTCTTCATCACTGGCACGACATCCCAGTCGAACTGAACGAGCCCCTCGCGCAGGACGTGCTCGAGCACGGACTCCCCGACCTCGAACTGACTCAGCTCATCGAAGTAGACCTTGTCGATGGTCCCGCCGGTCGTGATGAATCGTATGTGCATGTGACCTTTGCCCCGATCCGGGCGTCATCTTGGCGACAACAACGTACGGGAATCCGTCACAAAGGGGAAGCACAATGAATGCACAACAGATGAAAGTCCTGTCGATCATCCTAGTCGTTCTGGGAGTCGCCCTGCTGATCTGGGGATTTCAGATGTCCGGTTCGGCGGCAAACGAAGTATCCCGAGCCGTCACCGGGTCGTCGAGCGATGCCGTCATGTACCGCTACATCGGCGGCGCCATCAGCCTTGCCGCCGGACTGTTTCTCTACTTCAAAAAATAGCGGCTCAAGAAGCAGCCGCGCACCCGCACACATGCTGCGGGGCCGGTATAGACCGGTCCGAATTGTGCTCGGCGAGGCCCGCAGGCTGGTATC
>JANQGP010000037.1 GCA_028277265.1 Woeseiaceae bacterium
GATACCAGACGGCATATCGACGACATGTTCGCCGCTTACCGGGACTCGGATCGAACGGAAACGCAGGTTTTTCACTTCACGAAAGTCGAAGCGGAGAGGGAGACCTCGCACGGCGCCGTGCTGACGGCGCAACAAGCAGAGAAGATGGATTCCGACTGGCGCAGCCTGAATGCCGTATTGAACGAGATCTTTCCTGCCCGCGCATCGGCAGAGGCCTGCCTCGGCGCGCCATAATCGAACGTCGCGGCCTGACCGTAATCTCCGCGTAATCAAATGATATTGCGCCTGACGCGGCGGTCGTCTATAACCTGTGACGGTGTTCCCGCACCGCACTCTCGCTCTCCCTTTTGCGTTGATCCTGGCAGGCGCGGCGCTGCCGGCAGGTGCGCAGGAAATGTTCGATCCGCCGTCGCAACCCGAGCGCTTCGTCGCGCAATCCGCACGTGGAGAAATCATTGTCGATGGCCGTCTCGATGAGCAGGTCTGGAAGGATGCCGAGCCGATCGATGACTTCGTGCAAAAAGAACCCGACCAGGGAGAGCCGAGTACGTATCGTACGATCGTGAGATTGGCGTTCGACGAAACGTCGTTGTACGTCGCCGCGGTCTGCGAGCAGCCGAAACACAGTCTGCGAGTTCAGAATCTCGAACGTGACTTCGACTTCGACGACAACGATCTGTTCGGCATCGCGATTGACGGATTTCTCGACCGGCGAAGCGCGGTGGCGTTCCAGACAACGCCGCGGGGCAATCAGCGGGACCTGGAGGTCATCGACGACAGCGATTTCAATGTCGATTGGGATGCACGCTGGGATGTGCAGACACGGGTGGAAGACGATCGATGGATCGTCGAGATGGCGATCCCGTGGCGTACGCTTCGATATCCGAACGACGCGGACACGCTGGGTGTCATTTTCGCGCGAAACATAAGGCACCTGAACCAGAATACGGTGTCTCCCGCAGTGCCGCGTGTTTTCACTATCTACCGGATGGCCTACCAGGCAGAGGTAACCGGCCTGGAGTTGCCGTCACCGTCCGCGAACGTTCAGCTGAACCCCTACGCGCTGGTCGACTACGCTGACGGACGTGATTCGGAGTCCGATTTAGAAGGCGGTGGCGAACTCAAATGGGCCATCACACCGAGCACGGTGCTGGACCTCACGGTGAATACGGACTTCGCGCAGGTGGAAGTCGACCGGCAGGTCGTGAATCTCGAGAGATTCAGCGTCTTCTTCCCCGAACGCCGGCAGTTCTTCCTCGAAAGCGCGAACCTGTTCAATGCCAGTGTCACGAGATGGATCAACCCGTTCTTCAGCCGCAGGATCGGGCTGGACCGCGGCGGGAGACCCATACCGCTCGATGGCGGGCTACGCCTGACCAGTCGATCCTCGAAACAGGAGTTCGGCCTGCTGGCCATGAGCCAACAGGCGTCGGGCGACAATCCGGCGGCGTTGTTCGGGGTCGCGCGATACTCCCGAAACCTCGATGGGCAGAGTCGAGCGGGCGGACTGTTGACGTGGCGCAGGGACGAAGCTATCGGGACCTCGCCGTCGAGGCGCCCGGCCAACGACAACGTCACCTACACGATCGACGGGCTCTGGCGGCCGAATCAATCGACGGGCGTGCAGGCAATGGTGTCGGCCTCGCACGACGACGCCGAGGGCAACGGCCTCGGGGCTCAGCTGTGGGTCTTCTACGAGAACAACTGGCTCTATGCGGGACTGCTCGAGTACTACAACAAGGACTACAACCCCGGCATCGGCCTCGAGATTCTCGACACCAACTACGTCATGCACAGCCCGGCAATCAGCCTCGATCTTCGTCCGGAGTGGCTGCCGGAGAGCATCAGGAGCTTCAATCCGGGCGTCGATGCCTACATTTTTCAGAGTTCAGAGGACGGGGACCTGTTGTTCGGTTACGCGCCGATTCGGCCGGTGCGGCTCGAGTTTCAAAACGGTGCGGACGTTTCACTTCGCGTGGAGCCGAACTGGCAGCGGCTGGACGAGCCGTTCTTCCCGGCGGGAATCGAAGTCGCACCCGGCGACTACGACTACACCCGGCACCGGATCGACATCGAGTCGGATCAGTCCGCCAGGCTCTCGGCCAGTCTCGATATCGAGACCGGTGACTACTTCGACGGCGAACTGACGACGTACTCGGCATCGGTGCGATGGGCGCCGCGGCCGGAGTTCGATATCTCCGCAGACCTCGATTTCAATCGCATCCGGGGCCTGGGCGTCGCACAGGTGGACGATGAGACAGAGGTCGTCGGTGTGAGTGCGCGCTTTGCTCCCAGCCCGCGATTGCAGTTCAGCGTCCTCTACCAGCACAACAGCGTCGGAGATCGCAACAGCTGGAACGCGCGACTTTCGTGGGAGTACCGCCCGTTGTCATACCTCTATGTCGTGTATAACCGCAACTCCGCCTCGGACCTGACCGTCGACGCGCCCCCCGTGACGGATCAGGTCATTCTGAAACTGACGTATCTGTTCGAGGTGTAGATGCCGATCTAGTCGACGACCCGCAGGTGATACTCGAAGTTCGGCCGATCCGAAATGCGATTGTTCAGCCACAGGATCGTCATTCCTTCTATCCAGCGCGCGTTGTCGACATCGCCGAGGTCGATCGGATTGAGATCCATGGCGCTGACGATTTGCGATACCTTCGCTTTCGCCGCGTCACTGTCGCCCGCGAGAAGAATGGAGATTTCGCCGCCGGGCTCGACCATCTGCCGCCAGTTGAGCGTGCTGAACGCCTTGACGACATAGGCATCCGGAGCCGCGTCCTGAATGATGCGTGCATTGGATGTCGACACACCAATACTCAACTCAGTTTCCCAGTCGCCTGTCAGCGCATTGGTCGGATCGATGATGATCTTTCCGGACAGGTCGCCGAGCCCGCGCGTAATCTCTTCGACCAGGTCGCCGGGGACGGCAAGCACGACGATGCTCGCGTCGCGAACGGAATCTCCGGGCAGCATGGCTGAGGCATTGCCCGGCGTCATCTCGACGACGTCTCTGGTCTTCTGGCTGTCCGGGCTACGCGACCCGTAAACGATGTCATAACCCTGTGCCGCAAATTCGGGGCCCAGGGCCTGGGCGACCTGTCCGGTGCCGATGATCGCAATCGTGTCGGCGAACGCGGCCGACGGAATCGACACAAGCAGCGCCAGGTACGCAATAACAGCTTTCACAGGGATTCCTCCTTTTCTGATCGTCGTTCGATCTCCGGAGTCTAGCTCCGGCCGGCCGGGAATGCTCGCTGGCCGGCCGGAGATGCCCGGTTAGTGGTCGCGGCTGAGCGCTCGGCCCAGCAGCGATACCGCGGCGGCCAACAGGACTGCGTCTTTGAGCAGGAACTGCCCCGGAACCACCGAAAGCGCCGGGAATCCGCCGAGGCTTGCTTCCCAGCCCGGGGCCGTGAACAGGAAGCTCAGCGTTACCGCGAACGTGATGGCTGCCGCAAGGGCACCGGCGATCGCGATGTTGCGATGCAAAGGCGCGAGTAACAGGGCAACGGCTGTCAGGATTTCGATCGAGCCGATCAGGTTCGACGTCGCCTGCAGGTCAAAGAGCCCGTAAAGCCAGGATGTGAGCGGACTCGAAACGACGAGACCCTGGATCGCGCCGGCTTCGTAGGCCGTGAACTTCATCGCGCCGATCCATCCCAGGATCAATACGATTGAAAAGCGCAAGGCCTCGTCGCCGAAAGCAGCAATTTTGCGGCCGAGCGCCTGGCCGTCCGTCCGCTCGCGGCGGCTGTCGCCTGCGGTGATGGTCGTGGGTGTCATCGGTGTGCTCGTTACGTTGGTCATGGTCTGTCTCCGTTGGTTTTGACGTGGCGTAACGATAGGCGACGAAAGCGATTGTTTCGATACCTGAAAGTATTGATTTATGGCATAGATCGTCTAGATTTTATCACCGGAATTCGAACCAGAGATTCAAGCGAGTCCGGGATTTCCAGCTGTCGCCGGACGGCGAAAAACCGGTATTGTCCAGTCGCCGGAACTCATAGTGTGTGAGCCCGACGAAGGTCCCGTCGAATAGTTGGTAATCAACGGCAATCGTATGCAGCTGATAGTCCGTTGCGAAGACGATATTGTCGTGGGAGAACGCGCCAAGTACTGCGTCTCTTTCGGTCTCTGCATATCCGTATCGAAAGCGAACGTCGCCGGGGCGTTCCAGGCGGCCTGCAAAGACATCGATGCCGTAGCCGCTGTCCGCGGAAGTCGCGGCACCCTTGTTGACCACGTAATTGCCGACCATTCGGATGTTCCATCGATCGCCGAGACCCGACCACGAAACCGAGGCGATTGCGTCGATCAGGTCAAAATCCGACAGGAGTGACATGCCATCCGCTGCGAGCTCGTTCCCTCGTGTCAGGGCCTGGCTGTCCGGCGAGAATCCAGCGAGATCATAGTCGTAGTATCCGCCGTGAACCTCCCACGCCCAGTGATCGCCGGTCTGCCAGAAAGTCGAGAGCTGCGCACCGTACATCTGGCTGTCGCCCCCCACAATGTTGTCATCGACCATAAAGTAGACCGACGAGATTCTGGTCGAGAAACCGCCGCTGAAGCGGTACTCGAATTGGGCGCCGAGCCCCTGGGGATTCACATCACCATCCCAGACAAGCTCCGTCGACGCGAAGGGTTTCGGAAACTTGCCGCCTGTTACGTGCAGTCCACCTTTGCGGAAACTTGCATAGAGCTGATCGAGGCTGACGTCGAAGTCGCGATTCAGATCGCTGATCGTCACGTCCGTGGTCCTCGGATTGTCGGGGTCACCCGTCGTCAGACGCCCTCCGATCTCGAACCACTGGTTCGTTCGCACCGTGGCGGCGACTCGCGCACGAGTAACGCCCCGGCTCCAGGATGGCTCGCCATCGACCGAGGAATTTTCCTCGTATCGAAGCCGGAAATCGGCGTCGATTGTCAGGTCGGCACCGGATCCCTGAGGATTCGATTCCGCACCATGGGCGATCGAAACGGTCATCAGCAGGAGTCCCAGCGACCGGCTTTGTGATGCCATTGGCACGCTCCAGCAAGGTCAGCGCCCCTTTTTAGACAATGGGCTCGCGCGACGCTATCCGGCAGATGTCGCAAAAGGCTGATGAGTCGTCTGTCGGATGGCCTATTCCGGGAATCTGGGCGATGATCGCGCCGGTACTAGAAGAACGAGAAGAATATATGCGTCGCAACGCCGGGATATCGTTGGCGATCACCACGATCGTAGTCGCTGCATGTGGCGAGGCCGGCTCGCCGGCTTCGTCTGCGGAGGTCTTCGAGGACGATCCTGCAACACCGATGGTGGAATGGGTATTGCCTGCGAATGCCGAGCTGCCGCGTCGCAGCGACGAAGAGAAACAGCGCGGCATGCAGGAAGGCCGCACGCTGCCCAGACCGGAGTTTCTGCAGCCCCCTCTGGACAGCGCGCTGATGCCTTTCATCCCGGCACTTGATTCTGCCGTTGAGGCCACTTTCGTCGGCGGTGCCTCCGACATCCTGCCGGGACTTGTACTTCGATGGATCGAGGCGTTCAACACACACTACCCGAACGTCGACATCGAGATCGGTACCCCCTACGCCGGCAGTCTGGGCATGCTCGAGGTCATCGAAGGAGATTACGACTTCGTTTTCGTCTCGAGGGAACTCAAGCCGACGGACATCAGCTCGTTCACCGAGAGGTACGGCTATCCGCCCCTTTCAGTAGCTGTATCGGGTGGGTCTTACCGTCACTACGGTTTCCTCGACGCGATCGGGTTCTTCGTGCACCCGGACAATCCTGTTGAGAAACTGAGCTTCGAACAGATAGACCGGATGTTCTCCAGTACCCGGCATCGCGGCGGTCAACCGATCGGCACCTGGGGTGACCTCGGCCTTGGTGGTGAGTGGGCAGAGCGCGAGATCAACTTGTACGGCATTGCTCCATGGAACGGATTTGAAGAGTTCGTGCGCCAGCGAGTACTCAACTATGGCAATGCGCGTGGGGAATGGCGTGACGACATTGCCTTTTCGAAGACCGCATTTGCCGTTGCCGGACAAGTCGCCGCGGATCGGGCCGGCATCGGCTACTCCGGTCTCGCTTACGTCACCGCCGGCGTCAAGGTGTTGCCGCTCGCGCAGACCGGCAAGACCAACGGCTACATCGCGCCGAGTTACGAGCGTGTGGCCGACGCGACCTATCCGCTGAGTCGGCTGATCTACTTCAACACCAACCGCTTGCCGGATACACCGATGGATCCGGTGATTCAGGAGTTCATTCGATTCATACTGAGCGAGGAAGGCCAGCAACACATACTCGAACACGCAATCTTCCTTCCATTGCGGGGGACACAAGCGGATGCTAGCTTGGCGACAATCGGCGCAGGAGAAACACCGTGATACGTTTCGGGGCGTTGCACCGTTTGTTGACTGGAGTGGCACTCGTGTCACTGTTGGCTGCCTGTGAAGGCCGGTCCGGCGGCGACGCGCACAACGCCGGTCCGACCCGACCTGAATGTATAGCGCCATCTTCGCCGGGCGGCGGCTTCGACTTGACCTGCAAACTCGCGCAGAAGGGTTTTCGGGACCTCGATCTTCTCGGGCGGCCGATGCGGGTGACGTATCAGCCCGGTGGGATCGGCGCAGTTGCGATGAACTCGGTAGTCGCGCAACGGCCGGATGACTCGAACCTGATCGTCGCGTTCTCCGGGGGATCGCTGCTCAACCTGGCACAGGGCAAGTTCGGTCGCTATTCGGAGGAGGATGTTCGCTGGGTCGCGGCAAGTGGTATCGACTATGGCATGCTGGCCGTTCGCGCCGATTCACCACTCGAGTCGCTTGGCGACCTGATCGAGTTTTTGAAGGAAGACCCGTCAGGGATCGTGTTCGGTGCCGGCGGCACCGTGGGCAGCCAGGACTGGATGAAGAGCGCGATTATTGCCAGGGCCGCCGGCATCGATTACCGCTCCATGCGATACGTTCCCTATGAAGGCGGCGGCGAGGCCCAGATAGCGCTGCTCGGCGGTCACATACAGGCGTACTCCGGGGATATCTCCGAAGTCCTCGGAATGCTCGAGGGCGGTCGAATACGGGTGCTTGCGGTAATGTCGGACGAACGCCTCCCGGAACCGTTCGCGAACGTACCCACGGCAAAAGAGCAAGGCTACGACCTTTCCTGGCCGATTCTGCGTGGGTACTACACGGGACCCGAAGTGTCCGAAGAAGACTTTGCGTGGTGGGTCGCGGCCTTCGACCGGATGATGCGGGACGAGCGATTCGACACGATGCGCGAGGAATTCGGCATGTTCCCGTATGCCGTCACCGGATCCGATCTCGACGCGGTCGTCGCAGAGCGTATGGTTCAATACCGGCAACTCGCCGCTGAGTTCGGCCTGGATCTCCATGCGGGCGACGCGGCTGCCCAATGAGTGACAGGATATTCTCCGTAGGCTGGTTGGCTGTTTGCCTGGTCATTGCGGTCAGCATGTGGCAGATGGAGGTGCCGTTCAGCTACGAACCGGTCGGTCCGAAAGCGTTTCCGCTATTGCTTGCCGCGCTGATGACGTTGTGTTGTATCGTCCTGATCGTCCGACCCGACGCCGGCAGCATCAGTGTCGATTCGCCGTTGCTCGCCAAGGGCGCGATGCTGATCACAGTCCTTCTGGCGTATGCGACCCTGTTCTCGGTACTCGGTTTCCCGTTGTCGACTGCGCTCATGGTTATGTCGGTCTCGCGCATTTTCGGCGGTAGCTGGGCGACCAGCACCGTGACGGCTGCGAGTATCGCGGTCGGCAGCTTTCTCCTGTTCGATCGACTGCTCGAGGTCAGCCTCCCGCTCGGCGGGCTGTTCGGCTGAGTCGCGTCGGAAATGGACAATATCACGAATCTCCTCGGCGGTTTCCAGGTGGCGATACAACCGCTGAACCTGGTGCTCGCGTCCTTTGGCTGCTTCGTCGGCACCGTCCTCGGGCTGTTGCCCGGCCTTGGGCCCATAAACGGCGTGGCGATCTTTCTGCCGCTGGCCTTCGCACTCAATTTGCCACCTGAATCTGCATTGATTCTGCTGGCTTCGGTGTATATGGGTTGCGAGTACGGGGGGCGGATTTCGGCCATCCTGCTCAACGTACCAGGCGATGCCAGCGCGGTAATGACTACCGTCGATGGCCATCCGCTCGCTCTCAAAGGCAGGGCCGGTGTCGCGTTGTCAATCTCCGCAGTCTCGTCGTTCGTCGGCGCTCTGGTGTCAACGATCGGCATCGTCCTGTTCGCACCGTTGCTTTCGAACTGGGCGCTCAGCTTCGGGCCGGCCGAATACTTCGCGCTGATGGTGTTTGCGGTCGCCACGCTGGGCGGCATGCTCGGCGGCAAGCCGGCGAAAGCGCTACTGGGTTGTTTCATTGGCATGTCGCTCGCGATGATCGGCATCGATTCGGGAACCGGGGTCTATCGGCTCACTTTCGGCAGCCTGCACCTTAGTGACGGGATACAGTTCATTGTCATAGTCATCGGCCTGTTCGCGATCAGCGAAATCCTGACGATGCTCGAGCAGACACAAGCGGGACAGAACGCGATCAAGCTGAGTGGCAGGCTTCTGTTCAACGCAAAAGAGCTGGCGAGTTCGGCGATGACGATGCTGCGCTCGGCATTCATGGGCTTTGGGATCGGCATCCTGCCGGGTGCGGGGGCAACAGTCGCGAGTGCCATCGCGTACACGACGGAGAAGCGCGTCAGCGACACGGAAGGCACGTTCGGCAAGGGCGACGTACGCGGGGTCGCGGCACCGGAGGCGGCCAACAACGCATCGGCGTGTGGATCCTTCATCCCGATGTTGACGCTTGGCGTGCCCGGCAGCGGAACCACGGCTGTCATGCTCGGTGCGTTGACTTTGTACAACATCACGCCGGGCCCGTTGCTGTTCGAGTCGAAACCCGACGTTGTCTGGGGGCTGATTGCGTCTCTCTTTATCGCCAATGTGCTGCTGGTTGTCATGAACCTGCCGCTTGTCGGCCTGTTTTCGCGTCTGTTGAGCATCCCGAACGCCGTGCTCGTCCCTGCGATTGCGGCCATCAGTTTCATCGGTGTCTATGGAATCCACAGTTCCACGTTCGATCTGGTACTGATGGTGGTACTGGGCGTATTCGGCTACATCCTGCGGAAACTCGACTTCCCGACAGGCCCGATCATTCTCGGGTTCGTGCTGGCCGAACTCATGGAGCGGAATCTGCGGCGGGCTTTGTCGATCTCAGACGGCGAAATAGGTGTGCTGTTCGAGAGCCCGCTCTCCATCGCCTTGTGGGTCATGGCAACGCTGATCATAGCTCTTCCGATCCTGTTGCGGCTTCGAGGTCGCAGGAATCGCAACCAGACGGTTTCGGCCAACGATATATAATGCGCCGATGACATTGAGGCGCCTGATTCGCATCAACGTTGCCACGCAGATTTCGCTTTGCCTGGCACTCGGTGTTCTGTGGTTGCAGGTGCCGCACTCGGCGCGTGCCGCCGAACGGCTGACTATCATGGTTCCGGCGGAGCGGGGTGGCGGCTGGGACCTGACAGCCCAGGCGATGGAGGCGGCGCTGACCTCGGCCGATTTGGTCGATTCGGTCGAAATCGAGTACAGCCCCGGCGCTGGCGGTGCAATCGGTCTTGCCCAGTTTGTTTCGTCACGCGCAAGCGATCCGAATGCGCTGCTTGTCACCGGCATGTTCACTGTCGGGTCCGTGATTCAGAATCATGCCGCCGTTTCTCTGCTGGACGCGACACCCCTTGCGCGCCTGACGTTCGACAATGCCGTAGTCGCCGTTCCCGCGGACTCGCAATTCAGGACGGCGGACGACCTGATTGAGACGATGCTGACTACGCCGCAATCCGTTACCTGGGTTGGCGGATCGCGTGCGGGCGTCGACGAAATAAACCTGCACGAGTTTGCCAGGAGCTTGAGTATCGCGCCGTCGCGGCTCAACTACACGGGACTGCCCGGCGGCGGCGAGGTCAGCTCGGCGTTGGCCGCGGGCCGTTACATGGCCGGTATCAGCGGCTACAGCGAGTTCGAGCAACTCGTCGTAGACGGGCGCTTGCGGATTCTCGCGGTTGTCAACGAAGAAGGTCTGGCGGAAGTCGATGCGCCGAGCTTCGCGAGACTGGGTATTAAAGTGGAACGGCTCAACTGGCGTGGTGTCATTGCGCCGCCCGGCTTGACGCCGGCCGAAATCGAAGCGCTTTCCGGTCTTGTCCGGAGAATGGTCGAGACACCCGCGTGGCAACAGCATGTTGCGCGCCACCACTGGATAGATGCTTACCTCGCAGGCCCGGAATTCGCCGAATTCATCGAGGCGGAACAGGGACGTGTGGCGCAGGATCTGGCCCTGATGAAGGAGTACGGGCCGCTCGACTCGGATATCGTTCAGAGCGTGTTGTTTCGGCGCTATGCATGGGCCATTGCTCTGGCAGGCATTTCGATCCTGTTGCTGGGCGGGCTCATCTACCAGCGTCACGTTGCACGCCGACGAGAGCAGGGTCTCAAAGAGGCCTACGAAGAAGCAACAGGCAAGGCGATATCGCAGACCGAAGAACTGGAAAAAGCCCTGACGAGCATCCACGACCAGATCGCCCTCGAATTTGACAACTGGAACCTGACGGCGGCCGAGCGCGAGATTGCCCTGCTGCTGCTCAAAGGCTTGCGATTGAAGGAGATCGCTGGATCGCGGGGTACCAGTGAAAGAACCGTGCGCCAGCAGGCCCAGGCGATTTACAAGAAGGCAGGACTCGAGGGTCGTTTCGAACTCGCGGCCTACTTCATCGAAGACGTCATCCAGTCCATGGAGCTGGAAACCGGGACGGCGCCTGCTCCCTGATCGAGCGCGGCCTATCCGCCAAATGACTTATCCGGTGTTTCGGGCGTTTTTCGCAAATCCGTTAGGTAGTTACGCCACTTCGCGTGCGCGCTCTCGCACGTATGACGGATGGTTCGACGCGCCGCCGAGTGCAAGAATTTGTTCAGCCGCAAATCGTCTATGACGATTGGCTGCGGACAATTCAGGGGGTAGAAAAAATGAAGACCGATAAGCTCAAGGCCGTACTCGTCCTGTTGTTCCTTGGGGGCGTTTCCTCTTACCAGGTCGCCGGGGCGCAAACCGGCGGTACCGATGACGGTACGATCGACGAGATCGTCGTCAGCGGCAAGTTCATTGCCGAGACAGGACAGTCCGCACTCAAGGGAGACATACCCTTGCGTGACGTCCCGTTTACCGTCTCGGGCTACACGCGTGAGTTCATGGACGCCGTCGAGACGACGCGTATTGCCGATCTGTACAACTACATGGCAGGCGTCCAGAAATCCGGACCAACCGGTTACGACATAAACATCCGCGGGTACTCGACAACGGCCAACGACCGCAACGTACTTCTTACCGACGGGCTTCCAGGCCTGTCCGTGCGCTTTGGTTCTCCGCCGACAGTGAACGCGGAGCGAATCGAAGTCGTCAAAGGTCCCGCTGCCGTTCTCTACGGCCAGATTCAACCCGGCGGCTTTATCAATATCGTCACAAAGCGTCCGGAGGAAACCCGAAGCATCGATGTCCGGTTCCGGGCCGACGGAACTTACGGCGCTGACGCGTCAATCGGCGATACGTCGGGCTTCATCGCATCAATCGACGCGACAGGTCCTCTGACCGAAGACGGGCGATTTCTATACCGTTTCGTCGCCGAATACGAGGATGCCAACACATTCCGCGACAACGGGTTCTCGGAGAGCTTTTACGTAGTGCCCTCATTGACGTGGGTCGCCAGCGATGCGACGCGCGCGACCGTTTTCGCGGAGTACAGGGATGAAGATCATGCGCTCGACAACTATCTTGTCGCGTTTGGGAACGATATCGGCAATGCGGCCGAGCTGACGACTCGCTACCAGGAACCGCAGGACGACCAGCCTGAGAAGGGCTGGGTTGGCGGTCTTGTCATCGATCACGATTTCTCGGATACGTTCTCCTGGAATCTCAACTACCGCTATGTCTGGCACGAGGACTTCGCCCGCGGTTATGAGAACCTGGGCTTCCGCGATGAAAACACGCTGCGCCGACGCGATCGCAACCAGGCAAACGAGCGCACCTATAACTTCCTGGATACCAACCTGGCCTGGCGGACTGCGACCGGCGGCGTCGAGCACGATATCGTTTTCGGCATCAACACGGGCAAGGAAACATCGCAGTTCACCCGCATCAACTTCGACGGCGGCAATGCGACGCTGGATATCGACATACGGAACCCGGTATATGGCCAGGGTGTACCGAACGTGGACAGGAACGTGTCAGACAATGATCGGGAGCGCGATTACGATTCGTTCGCGATCTACATCAGGGACTTCATAACGCTTTCTGAGCAATGGAAGGCCATCATCGGCGCGCGCTACGAGGAATTCGATACATCCGAAGATCTGTACCAGCCTGCGTTTCCGACACGTGAGTTTTCGCGGACGCTCGAGGCAAATGGCGACGATGTATCGACGATGTTCGGTCTGATCTTTCAGCCGAACGATACCTGGTCCGTCTATGCCAGTTACGCCGAATCGTTCGATCCGCCAACCTGGGGGCGTGAGGATGCGAACGGCAACCCGATAACCAGACCGGAACTGGGCCAGCAGATTGAGGCAGGCGTCAAGATGGACTTCGAAAGAGGTACGGCGACGGTATCGGTCTTCTCGATCAATCGAAAAGACGTGCTACAGGACACCGGCCAGGACCAACCCGACGGCACGGCGATCTTCGACTTCCTCGGCGAAGACAAGAGCGACGGTTTTGAAATCGAGGTCGACACCGCGATTTCCGAAAGGTGGCACCTGATCTTCGCTTATGCCAACGTAACCGCCGAAGTGGACGCCGACGTCAATCCGAATCGTATCGGTCAGACCCTGCTGAATGCGCCCGAGAGTTCGTTGAGCATATGGAATCGCTACCAGATCAATGATGCCTGGGGCATCGGGGTTGGTATAAACCATGCCGGTGATCGTTATGGTTCGGCGTTCGCAGGCGATGGCGATCAGTCCTCGCGCCTCAAATTGCCCGATTACACGCTGGTCGACCTCGGTGTCTACTATACCGGCGAGTCGTACGACGCAACGCTCAAGTTCGGCAATGTCACCGACGAGACCTATTACGTCAGTTCTACTCGAAACACCAACATCGTTCCGGGAATGCCGGCGACGGTCACGCTCTCGCTGTTGAAGCGATTCGAGTAATCGGAACCTCGTCTCAGGGGCCTGGGCCGCACCGCTCAGGCCCCACTGGCTTTCTCAGCCCGGTACTCGATCGTCGGGAATGACTACCCACTCGGAAAACTGCTATACGTCTACTTGCGCGAACCGTTGAACCGGGACGCAGATCCCGTGCTATACGATTAGAGGTATCAGACTGATGTTTCGAAAACCAACCACCGTGTTGCCCGGCATAACGGCGTTCGGACTGTTGTATTGTCTGCCGGTCCACGGAGCAACGCTCGATGCGATTGCCGCGGGATCGGAGCTCGACGGTCTCTCACACGTTACTTACGACGCGCGGGCCGGTCGGTTGCTGGGGGCGATCGGAGCGCGCATCGTCGCGATCGACCCGACGGGCGGCAAGGTTACGACGGTTCGGGAATTCGGAAGCGACGTCGTCGCACTCGCGATCGACGCAACCGCGTCGACCGCGGCAGTACTCGCGGGAGGGGACGACGCGCTGACGATTCTGGATCTCGAGAACGGCAACGTTCTGCGTACGACTGTGACCGAAGCCGGCGACGTCGATCTTGTCGTGCACGATGCCGCGGCGGACGGTTTCGTTGTCGCAGGGCGATTGTCGTCCGAATTGACGATAGTTCCGTCCCACGGGAACCCGAGCAAGACTGTCCGTCTGCCGGGCCCGGCCTCGGGCGCTGCGGCTAACGGACGAGGATGGCTGTTCGTGACGGCAGCGGACTCGTCGGCGGTCTACGTTGCGGATAGTGTCGATGGTACGTCGTTGGGTCAGTTCCGAGTCCCGGGCTGCAACGATCCGCACGCGCCGCTGGTCGACGATGCCGAACGAAGGTTGTACGTCGCTTGCAGAAACGGTGTTTTGCTCGCCCTGGACTCCGACACGGGTGTCATTGTCGCACGGAGCAAGATCCCGAAAGGTAGAGCCAGTATTGCGATGCCGGCGCCAATCGGGCGCATGGTTCGAATCATCGTCGCGACACAGGACGATGGACTTTGGACAGCAAGTGGCCGTATTACGGCCAGCAGTGCGGCGCCGGTTGACGGCGGCGACCGGTCGGCCAACGAAGTCACCGTTGGCAATACTGGTACCGTATTCGTCGTCGGTGATCGAGAGATCGCCCGGCTCAGACAACCACTGTGAAGGACCGACTCATGGGACGAAAGAACCTGCTTTTCATTCTCGCGATCGCCGGCGTATCGATCGCCGGGAGCTATGCCGCCGCAGCAGATGACGGCGGACCGTTCGAAGGCAGGGACATTCATTTCATCGTCGGTTCGGCAGAAGAGAACCCGGCTAACGACGACTTCGCGATCAAGCGCCATCTGGAACGACATGGCGCGAAAGTCAATATCGTAGCTTCGGACAACGGCGACCAGCCGCCGCGCGGCACGGATCTGATCGTGATTTCGTCGACAGCCGATGCGCGAGTACTCCGGGACCGATTCAAACACAGCCGGATCCCGGTCGTTACCTGGAACGCCTATCTGTACCCGGAGATCGGTATGACGGGCGACGTCCTGCACAGGGACTTCTCGGTGGTTCGGGAGTCGGTGTTTCACAATCTCAACCATGCGAGTTTCTACTCCTATTGTGTGAACGCCGAACACCCGATATCGAAGGCTGCGAACCTCCCGCCCGACATGTTCCTGAACTTCATGTTTTCCGGCGAAACCGACATGAACTGGGGAAAGCCGACGTTCGGTGCCGATGTGATCGCGATTTCGCAGGGAGAGCCGTCGAAAGCGGCGGTATTCGTCTATGAGAAAGACGCATTGATGGACAACGATTTCCCGGCCCCGGCGCGACGCGCAGGCATCTTTCTCGGCGACGACAGCTTTCGCCAGCTAGCATATGCCGAGGGCCCGGCGGCTCTGGATCCGGACCAGGCTCGATGGTTTGCCGGCCGAAATCTGTTCGACGCGACGCTCGCATGGGCCCTCGCATCGCCGGTTGAGTCGGAGGTCGGGCCCGGCGTGCTGGATGAGGAACTCGAGCGCCTCGCTCGAGGCAAACGTGTTCTGTTCCTGCGGCGCGAAAACCTCCCCTGGCCGGACGGGGAAAAGTCGGATGAAACCCACGTGAAACTACTGGAGGATCTGGGTTTCGACATCACAGTCAACGATCAGACAGAGCCGGAAGCCGACACGAGCCGGTACGACCTGATCGTAATATCGGCTACGACGAATAAGTACAAGTTCGGCACCAAGTACGCTGATGCTCCGGTACCCGTCGTTCTTCTCGAGGGCAAGAGCGTCGATGCGATGAAGATGGCGGATCGTCGGCGATGGACGGACTACGGGACCAATGATCACAAAAAGAGCCTGTATCCGCCGGAATCCTGGGTGAAGATCATGCGGCCGTACCACACGATGGCGGCGGGCTTCGATGGCGGGCTCGTGCAGATGTACTCAGAGCCCGGACTTATTACGTGGAGTACGCCGGCTCCCGGCGCGACGGTGATCGCTACGATTCCGAATCAGCCGCACAGTGCTGCAATCTATGGGTACGAACAGGGCGTTACGATGGCGAACGACGCGATCGCACCGGCCAAACGCGTATTGTTTCCGGTAGACTTCAATCGATTCCATCAACTGTCCGACGACGGTCTGCGCTTGTACCGTGCCGTTTTATTGTGGAGTCTGCAGTAGTTCCGTCGACCGGTCCGGCGACTACGATGCCCTCCCCGGGCGAATAGTGAGAGGTATGGAATTCTATCTGGTGCCAGCCCGTTCGACGACCGCGCCGACGGTTCGCGCGAAGAGGAACGCGTGGACCGGTAACAGCAGATACCAATAGAGCAAACCCCGGGCACCGGCCGGGTGCCAGTACGCCTGCATGTGCAATTGCCGCTCCTCGCCGTCGTCATCGATGGTGAACTCGAGCACTCCCGCACCCGGTGCTTTCATTTCCATCAACAGCGTCAGGCGTTTCTCGGGCTCGAGGTCGATGACACGCCAGGCATCGAGTACATCGCCGACGCGAAGCTGGTCCGGATGTCGGCGCCGGCGGCGGAGCGACGGACCGCCGGCGAGCCAGTCGAGGGCCCGCCGTAGCCACCAGAGCATCCGACCGTAGAAGAAGTCGCCGCCATTACCGAACTGCTGCAGCACCCGCCACAGTGCCGGCGCAGTCCGCCCCGTCCCGATACGGCTGCTGGCCGTTTTTCCATAGAAGCTGTATTGAGGATGGAAGTCCGGTCGCTCGCTGGCGTTTTCGGTCCAGTGCGCGGGTATGTCGTGTCGGCGATCGGCGTTGAGCGCTTCTTCGGCCGCCTCGTCGAAACCGAGCAGCCGCTGAGGGATCAGGTCTGCCAGGCGATTGTCCCGGGCGATGACGTCGTGCGACAGGCCATCGATCAGCGCACGCGCAATGTCTGTCGGCACGGACGTGACCAGACGCAGCCAGTACGACGACAACCGTGGCGTAAGGACCGGGACCGGAATTATCAGCGGCTTCTTGTCCACGAGCGCGCCGTAGCGGCGCATGACGGCGGTGTAGGTAAGGATGTCCGGTCCGCCGACGTCGTAGGTCTCGTTCGCGGTTTCATTGAACGACGACACCTCACACAGATAGTGCAACAGGTTGCTCAGTGCGATTGGCGTTGAGCGTGAGGCGACCCAGCGCGGCGTGACCATGACGGGCAGATGATTGACGAGGTCGCGTATGACCTCCCACGCGGCGGATCCCGGACCGATGATCATCCCGGCACGTATTTCGGTAACCGGCACGCGGCCGGAGCGAAGTATTTCTCCCGTCTCTTCGCGGGATTGAAGGTGGGCCGAGTCCGGCGGGTCGTCAGGAAGCAGCCCACCGAGGTATACGATGCGCCTGACGTGCTGCCGGCCCGCGGCGGCCGCGAAATTCCGCGCAGCCTCTGCGTCGATCTGTGGGAACTGCTTGCCGGCCGCCATCGAGTGAACGAGGTAGAACGCCGTATCGATGCCGTGCAGCGCTGCGTCGAGGGAGTCGGGTTCGAGCGCGTCCGCTTCGACCAGCTCGACGTCGTGCCACTCTCGGCCCTCGAGCACCTCGACGTTGCGCGAACTCGCGCGAACGCGGTGCCCGGCGCCGCGCAACCTCGGTGTCAGATGCGAGCCGATATAGCCGCTGGCGCCAAAGACTAGACAGTTATCGGGTGTCACGAGTGTCCTGTTGATCGGCCGTTCCGAGCGACGCCCGGGAGCTTGAAGGGTTTCCTTGAGCCAGTCTACCTCTCCGGCCCCGGCTATCGCGTAGCCCGCCCTCGACGGGTGCGTCATAATCGGCCTTCAAACGGGGATCCGAAGAAGAACGCATACCATGGCCTGGACGAAGCACCGGTCTCGCACCGTATACGAAAACGACTGGATGACGGTCCTGGAAGATCATGTCACAAACCCGGGTGGTGGCGAGAACCTTTATGGACACGTTCGATTCAAGAACGTTGCCGTCGCGATACTGCCCATTGACGAGAACGGTGACACCCGGCTTGTCGGGCAGTCGCGCTATACGCTGGACGCCTATTCCTGGGAGCTGCCGATGGGCGGCGCACCGCTTAGCGAACCGCCGGCCGATGCTGCACGTCGTGAGCTCGAGGAGGAAACAGGACTGATCGCCGGCAACCTGGTCGAGCTCATGCGCATGCATATGAGCAATTCGATCACGGACGAACTTGGCATCGTGTACGTTGCGACCGACCTGAAAGCGGGCGCGATGCGGCACGAGGAAACCGAGGACATCACCGTCAGGACCTTGCCCGTCGGCGAAGCCGTGCAAATGGCGATCGACGGCGATATCACCGATGCTCTGAGTGCTGCGGCTCTGCTGCGCTACGCGCTGACCGAGGGTCCGAATACTCCTTCAACAGGCGGCTAAACGGCGCCGCGACGCTCCTCGAGCTGCATGCGAACCTCGTGTGCCTTTTCCTCGGTGATCGAGTAGGTGGCAATGGCCCAGATTGCGACGGCCGAAGAGACGGCCGGGATGAGGGCATCGCAGAGGCGCATCAGGCGAATCGCTTCGGGGGTCTGCGCCCCGCCGAGTTCGACGTCGAAGCCCGTCCAGACGAGCAGGATGCCGCCGCCGAGGATTGCTGCCGACTGACCGAGTTTGACGACCCACCAGAAGATCGAACCGTACATCCCCTCGCGACGCTCGTGCGTATTGAGCTCGTCGGCGTCGACGACGTCGGCGACCATTGAAGGCATCAGCGTGAACAGGCCGGCAAGACCGAACGCCATCAGCGGAGCCGGAATCAACACGAACCAGGGATTCTCCGGCGTGTAGCAGAACCACTTGAGTATGTAGCCGACCATGGAAACGCCGGTGGACACGTAGAATGCCCGGCGTTTGCCGATCTTGGTGGCCAGCCAGGTGACGATGCCGATGACGACCAGTGCCGATAGCGCCTGGACGAGGCCGGAGTGGCCGACGAAAACCGAGCCGGCAGCCTGGTCGCCTTCGAAAACGTAGTAGATGATCACGTACGACTGGAATGCCGCGATCAGGATGAAGCCGTTGAAGACCAGAAACGTGGCGACACACAGTTTGAGAAACGGTTTGAACGACAGCGTTTTGCCGAAGCCGCGCAAGAAATCCATGATGATATGGCCAATGCCGCCACCGCCGTCTTCGTCGTCATCGCCGCCGACATTCTTGAACCGTTCACGCAGGAAGATGGCCGGGAGAATGCCGAGGACGATGACAACGCCCGCAATGACGATCGCGAGATAGCCAGCGCCCGTGACGACGTCGCCGAACTGCGGCAGGTACATGATCGCGAGAAAGTAGGGCGAGATCATATAGGCGATGTTGCCGAAGAAGTTCTGCACGCCCATCAATCGCGTGCGCTCGTGGTAGTCGGGCGTGAGTTCGTACCCGAGCGCAACCCAGGGCGTTGCGTAGACCGTATAGGCAAGGAAGAACACCAGCGATCCGGCAAGGAAATACCAGAAGTACCAGCCTTCACTCTTGCCCGGCGGGAGCTGCCACAACAGCGTGAAAACGACAGCGACCGAAATCGCTCCACAGAAGATATAGGGACGGCGCCGACCCCACTTCGATCTGGTGTTGTCCGAGATGTAGCCCATCAACGGGTCGGTGATCGCGTCCGTGAGGCGAGGTAGCGCACCGAGAAGGCCAACCAGGGCCGGGTTCATTCCGAGGCCGAGGTTCAACACGATCATCATTCGGCCGATGGCGTCGGCGAGCGTGTTGTTCACGAACGCGCCAAGGCCGTAAATCACCTTGTGTGTAAAGGGAATGCGGTCCTGGGGTGCGGTTTCGTAATGCTTGCCAGCGCTCATGATGTCTCCCCCGGAATCATTATTCTTCTGGACGCCGAAAACCATCCTGTAACAAATTGACAGCGCTGTCAAATGTTGCTACAAGCCACCCAACCGGAGCTGGTCGTCGGCCTGGCCGGCATGGTTTCGGCGATATTCCGGCCCGGCCAGACATTCGCGGCCGTGGCGGAACAGTTCCTATACTAGCTGAATGTCAGATCATGAATGCACCCACTGCGAAGATCTTGGTTAACGACGAGCGACCATCTGTCCGTGCTCGCGCATTGCTCGCGGAAATGACGCTGGCCGAGAAAATCGGTCAAATGAGCCAGGTCGAGGCCACGTACGGCTATCCGCCCGAGTATCTCGGTGACCGCCTGCGTGCCGGCGAGGTCGGTTCCGTCATCAACAACGTCGACATCAACGTCGTCAACGAATTGCAGCGCATCGCGGTCGAGGAAGGCCGGCTCGGCATCCCGTTGCTGGTCGGTCGGGACGTCATCCACGGTTTCAGGACAATCATGCCGATCCCGCTCGGGCAGGCTGCGACCTGGAACCCGGAGGTCGTGCGCGAGGGTGCGCGTGTGGCCGCGCTCGAGGCATCGCGCTGCGGCGTGAACTGGACCTTCGCGCCGATGATCGATATTTCGCGCGACCCGCGGTGGGGCCGGGTTGCAGAGAGCTTTGGCGAGAGCGTATTGCTGACGAACTTGCTCGGCACCGCGATGATCGAGGGTTTCCAGGGCGAGGATCTCGGCGAGCCGGGATCGATTGCCGCGACGGCGAAGCACTTTGCGGGCTATGGCGCCGTCGAAAGCGGCCGCGACTATGCGACGACGAACATCCCGGACACGAAGCTGCGCAACGTCTACTTCCGTCCGTTCGAGGCTGCTGTCGATGCCGGCGTGTCGACGGTGATGACGTCATTCTCCGATCTGAACGGCGTGCCGGCGACGGGCAACAGCTACATCCTCGAAGACGTACTGCGCGGCGAGTGGGGATTCGACGGATTCGTCATCAGTGACTGGGATTCCATCCGTCAGCTCAGGATTCACGGACTGACCGAGAACGACGAGGAGTCGGCGTACGAGGCCGCCAATGCCGGCGTCGATATGGAGATGGCCGGAGACGCCTACAGCAACCACCTGCAGAGCCTGGTCGAGGAAGGCCGCATCGGGCTCGAGACGATCGACAGGGCAGTGTTAAGTATCCTGACGCTCAAGTTCAGTCTCGGGTTGTTCGAGAATCCGTACACGAACCCCGATGCGTTTCCCGGGTACGGCAGCGAGCGCGCCCTGGCCGCGGCACGTGCGGCCGCACTGCAAAGCGTGGTGCTGCTGAAGAACGACCATTCGGTACTGCCGCTCAGGTCGTCGGAACTCGAGTCGCTTGCCGTGATCGGCCCGCTGGCCGACGCGCGTTACGAGCAGCTCGGCACGTGGATCTTCGACGGCGACGAGGAACTCAGCGTGACGCCGCTCCGGGCGATGCAGGACATGGTCGGCGGCGAGGTCGAGCTGCGATACGTTCGAGCCATGCAGAACTCCCGCAGTTGCGTAAACCCGGAATTCGACGCGGCGGCCGGTGTTGCGGCGGAATGCGATGCCGTACTGCTTTTCCTCGGCGAAGAGTCGATCCTGTCGGGCGAGGCGCACTCGCGCGCCGACATCGGCCTCCCCGGCGACCAGGTCGAACTCGTGCGGCGCGTGCGCGCGGCGGGCAAGCCCGTCATTGCAATAATCCTGGCGGGTCGTCCGCTGACGCTTTCCGACGTCGTCGACGAGGTCGATGCCATCCTGTACGCCTGGCACCCCGGTACGATGGGCGGCCCGGCCATTGCCGACTTGCTCTTCGGTGTCGAGTCGCCATCGGGCAAGCTGCCGGCGACGTTCCCGCGCCTGGTGGGCCAGATCCCGATCTACTACAGCCAGAAGAACGGAGGCAAGCCGCCGTCGAAGGACAACGTCGTCCATATCGATGACATCGACGCGTTTGCGCCTCAGACCTCGCTGGGCATGAGCGCGTTTCACCTCGACACCTGTTTCACGCCACTGTTCCCGTTCGGGCACGGCCTGTCTTACACCGATTTCGAATACAGCAATGTACGGGTCAGCTCGGAAGCGATACGCGTGGGCGACACGGTCACCGTGAGCGCGGATCTCAGCAATCGCGGCGACAGGGAAGCCGAAGAGGTCGTGCAGCTCTATACGCGGGACCTCGTGGGAAGCATCACGCGCCCGGTCAAGGAACTGAAAGGCTTCCGGCGCATACGCCTTGCACCGGGCGAGACCCGGACCGTGCGCTTCGATTTGCACACCGACGATCTGAGATTCTACGGCAGGGACGGCAAGCACCGGGTTGAACCCGGCCGGTTCCATGCGTGGATCGCAGGCAGTTGCGATGCCGAAATGCGAACGGAATTTCGCATCGTCGAATAGGGTCTGCGTTGAACTCCGCCAACCGGTTTACCGTTACCGTCGCGCTCATCGTCGCGCTGGGCGGCTTCCTGATGGGCTTCGACGCGTCGGTGATCTCCGGCGTCGTCGGTTTCATCGAGACCGAGTTCGAACTGACGCGGCTGCAACTCGGCTGGTCCGTTGCGTCGCTGACGCTGACGGCGACGCTCGCAATGATGGTCGCGGGTCCAATCAGCGATCGCGTCGGGCGCCGGCCGGTGCTGATGGTCGCTGCCGCATTGTTTGCCGTATCCGCGGTGTACTCGGCCCTTGCGCCGGATTTCACGTCGCTCGTCATCGCGCGAATGATCGGCGGCTTCGGCGTCGGCGCTGCGCTGATCATCGCGCCGATGTACATCGCTGAAATCGCTCCGCCGGCGATGCGCGGCCGGCTCGTGTCTTTCAACCAGCTCAATATCGTGCTGGGTATCTCGGTCGCGTTCTTCAGCAACTACCTGATCCTGCGGCTCGGGCAGTCCGGCGTCGATTGGGCCGACACCTTGCGGCTCGGCGAGTGGGCGTGGCGCTGGATGCTCGGGATCGAGGCGATCCCGGCCGTCCTTTATTTCTTCGCGCTGTTCCTGGTGCCCGAAAGCCCGCGCTGGCTCGCGATGAACGGCCGCCGCGAGGAGGCACGGACCGTCTTCGGGCGCGCCGGTGACGACGAATCGGCTGCGGCGAATCTCGCTGCCGTGGAACACAGCATCAGTGAATCCGGCGAGGCGGAGAAAGTCGCCCTGCGGGAGCTGTTCGCTCCGGCGATGCGCCTCGTCATGACGATCGGCATATCGATCGCGGTCCTGCAGCAGATTACGGGGATCAACTCCGTGTTCTTCTATGCGCCGATGATCTTCGAACAATCGGGCGTCGGCACGGACGCCTCGTTCATGCAGGCCGTCCTGGTGGGCATCGTGAACCTCGTGTTCACCGTCGCTGCGATGCTGTTGATCGACAAGCTCGGCCGCCGGCCATTGCTCGGCATCGGTCTTGCCGGTATCGCAGCCTGCATGTTCGTCCTTTCTTACGGATTCGGTTCGGCCACGTACACGTTGCGCGCCGGTGCAGACCTGCCGGCCGGAATCGAGTCTGCGGCGCTGCGGGATGTTTACGATGTCGCGTACGGCAGCGACGTCGAATTCCGCGAGGCGTTGACCGCCGCGATCGGCGAGCAGGCTTTCAAGAACAGCGAATCGGAGCTGATCACGCTGGCCGTCGACCTGAACGCTTCGTTGATCCTGTTCGGAATTCTCGGTTTCGTTGCGAGCTTCGCGTTCTCACTCGGCCCTGTGATGTGGGTCCTGTTCTCGGAGTTGTTCCCGAATCGTCTGCGCGGCCTCGCGATTTCGGTCGCCGGCCTGATCAATTCGGGCGTCAGCTTCGGCGTGCAGCTGGTGTTCCCGTGGGAACTCGAAAATTTCGGCAACTCACTGACGTTCCTGATCTACGGCGCATTCGCGCTGATCGGGCTGGTGCTGATGCTGCGTATACTCCCCGAGACCCGGGGCCGCTCACTCGAAGAACTCGAGGAGATTCTTGTCAGGAGATGAGTATGAGGTTTCTGTCCGCAATTCTGGTTTTGACGATCATGACGACTGCCTGTACATCGTCCAGCGACGACATCGAGGTGACCGGCGATGCCGTGTTCTCGCAGAAGCCGGGTGACCTGCTGAACGGAGAGGTCATGGCGATGGCCTACTCGGGCTTCCGGGAAGGGCAGCACCCCGACCGGGGCGACGGTGCGAAAAACCCGAGTCGCGAGGAGATTCTCGAGGACCTTCAGATTCTCGTCGAACACGATTTCACGCTGATTCGCATGTACGACGTCGGCGAGAACACCCTGGATACGCTCGAACTCATCGAAGCGCACGATCTTCCGATCAAAGTCCTTCTGGGTCTGTGGCTGCGCGCCGAAGTCTCGAACCACGAGGGCTGCCCGTGGCTCGACGAGCCGATTCCCGATGAGGTGCTCGCGGCCAACAAGATCGAAAACCGGCGGGAGGTCGAGCGCGGTATCGAACTGGCCGAACGATTCTCCGACATCGTCGTCGCGATCAACGTCGGCAACGAAGCGCTGGTCGAGTGGAACGACCACATGGTACCGCTGGAGCAGGTCATCGCGTATGTGCGCCGGGTCAAGGCAGCGGTGTCTCAGCCGGTGACCGTGGCGGACAACTACGAGTGGTGGATTGCCGACGGCGCGCCGCTGGCCGCCGAGGTCGACTTCCTCGGCGTCCACACGTATCCCGTGTGGGAGAGTAAGACGATCGACGAGGCGATGGCCTACACGATCGAGAACATCGAACGCGTGCACGCGGCGCTGCCCGACAAGCCGATCGTGATTCTCGAGGCAGGCTGGGCAACGACTGCTATGGAGTTTCCCGGGCAGGCGAGCGAGGCCAACCAGGCGCGCTACTACCGGGAGATCCTCGAATGGGCGACGGCATCGAACACGACGGTGTTTTTCTTCGAGGCGTTCGATGAGCCATGGAAAGGCGACCCGGCCAACGCCGGAGGCGCCGAGAAGCACTGGGGCATCTTCTTCGTCGATCGCACACCCAAACAGGTGATGCAGTAGGATCGTGACGGCATGGCCTCACTCAAGAGCATTCCGCGAGCTTCCTTGCGCGGGCTGCGCACGTTCTGTGTCGCGGCCCGTTACGAGAGCTTCCGCGTCGCCGCCGACGAGCTGTTCATCACGTCGTCCGCAGTCAGTCACCAGATCAGGGGCCTCGAGGAGGAACTCGGCCTGCAGCTTTTCGACCGCGGAACGCGCGAACTCAAGCTGACCGACGCGGGCAGTTCGCTTTACGAAGCACTGGCACCGCTGATCGACCGGCTGGACGCGGTAATCGCCGACCATCGCAAGTCGGGCAGGCGCACTTCGGTTCGCCTGTCGGTGCAACCGTTCTTCGCGAGTGAGTTCTTCGTACCCCGCCTCAGCGAGTTCACCGCGCAGCATCCCGATATCGACATCCAGGTCGGTACGTCGGACGAGAGCGCGGAAAAGCACCCGGCCGATGCGGATCTGTCGATACGCCTGTTTCGCTCGCCACCGCCGGGATATCGTGCCGACCTCCTGTTTCCGCTGCGCATGGTTCCCGCCGGGTCGCCGGATTTCAAGAAATCGCTCGTCGTGCAGAAGAAACGCATCAAGAGCCCGTTTCCGCTCATCGTGCACGAGACCCGCCCCAAGGCCTGGAAGAACTGGTCGAAGTCGACCGGCATACGGATTCCCGACGACACCAGGGTGACCCGCCTGGATTCGATGATCGCCGTCGTTCGAGCGGCCGAGCAGGGCATCGGTGCCGCGCTCGTACCTGTGCCGATCGCCGATCTCTGGTTCAAGCAGGGAAGCATCGTTCGCCTGTTCAGGCAGGAACTGGTCGCAGACGTTTCCTATTACCTCGTTTCGCGGGAGGACCGCGACGGTGAGCCGGGCATCGAAACGCTGCGTCGCTGGATCCTCGAAAAGTTCGCCAAGCAGGGCTAAATATTTCTCATCTCCGGGTTGAATTCTTTCCGTTTGTAGACAACGGGGAGTGCCCATAGTGTGGCATCGTCCGGCGGGGAAAGGACCTCCGTCGGGCTTGGGCAAAAGACCTGGTCAAGGAGATAAGGCAATGAAAGATAAAGTGAAAAAGCGGCTGGACGCGTTCACGCTGGCGCTCGGTGGCGTCTCGGCGAAAAGCGCCTACGTCACGATGCCGATCGTCGCCGATGACCGCATCAACGCGGCATGGGACGAGAAATTGCGCAAGGAGCCGGCGGAACGCTGCCCGGACCCGGCGCCCGAAGGGGCGTGCGCAGGCTGGGCAACGTGACATGAAATCCTTTACATCCACCGACACACGCTGAAAGCCGGGCATTCGCCCGGCTTTCTTGCGATCGCCTGCACCAAAACAGTGCCTGCGATCCCTTCCGATACGATACAGACCGTCACGTATCGGCCCAAAATTGACAACGCTGTCATCATTTGGTATCCCTCCCAATCAAGAACAGAAAGTACGGCTTTTATGTATTTCCGTTTAGAGGGGGAAATCTATGATGCTTCGTCCGCGAGGGATCCTGCGCTATGCGATTCCGTTTGCTGCCCTGTCGCTCTTGTCGGCCTGCTCCAACGATCGCGCGCAGCCGCTTTCCGGGCTGGATCCGATCGATATCCCGGCGGCCGACGTCAACAACCAGCAAAACACCAATATATCCAACCCGACGCTGACTATTCCGGTGACGAACGAGGTCTCGCCGGGTGACACGCTGACGCTGGTCTGGAGTGAGGAATTCGACGGCCCGCAGATCGACCCCGAAACCTGGTTTTTCGCGACGGGCGACGGCAGCGAAGTCGGGCTCCCCGGTGGCTGGGGCAACAACGAGTTGCAGTACTATCTCCCGGACAATGCGATGATCGTAAACGGCGTGCTCGAGATTACCGCGCGCCGCGAAACCGCCGGCGGTCTGGACTACACGTCGGCGAGGATCAATACGGAAGATCGCTTCGCGTTCCAGTACGGCCGCATCGAGGCGAGCGTCAGATTGCCGGCCGGGCAGGGCATATGGCCCGCTTTCTGGATGCTGTCTCAGGACAGCGACTACCTGTGCACCGCGTTTCCCAGCCAGAACGACGGCGAGGACGCTTGCCGATGGGCAGCGATCGGTGAGATCGACGTCGTCGAAGCCGTCAATCTCGACGGGACAGGCGGGAACGAGATCTTCGGCACGATTCACTATGGCGGGGAGTTCCCCTACAACGAGAGCACCGAAGCCCGCTTCACTCCGGGTGCCGACGTATCGGAAGGCTTTCACCGCTATGCGGTTGAGTGGGATTCGGACGAGATTCGCTGGTATTTCGACGACGAGTTGTACGCGGTGCAGAACTCATGGTTCTCCTCGGCGGACAACGGGGGTCCCGGTGCGCCGTTCAACCAGCCGTTTCATATTCTCCTGAACGTCGCCGTTGGCGGTAATTTCCCGGGTCCGCCCGACGGGACGACGCCGTTCCCGGTCAAGATGGAAGTCGACTGGGTAAGAGTCTATTCCGGCGAAGCGCCCTGAACGCCGTTCATTTGCGGTCCCAAAGCGATCCAAGAAGTCGCATTTAAATCAGATATTCACGCAGAGAGCTGAACTCATGCACGCAGAATCAACCATGCGCAAACTTCGCATCCTGACTTTCATTATCCCGGCCCTTGCGATCGCGAGCTGCGACACGGGCAGTGGTCCCGA
>JANQGP010000055.1 GCA_028277265.1 Woeseiaceae bacterium
GCGAATAATTCGCCACCTTCAGCCGGAATAGCTCAGTTGGTAGAGCAGTTGATTTGTAATCATCAGGTCGCGGGTTCGATTCCTGCTTCCGGCACCAAACGCGCGAAGGCCCCCGCAAAGGGGGCCTTGGCATCTACAGCTCCCGCAGTGCCTGCGCGACCGGCAGGCGCGCCGCACGAATGGCCGGGAAAAACCCGCCCACTACGCCGATGACGAGCGCGGCCTTGAGGCCCTGGGTCAGCAGCTCCGGTGTCACCGCAAAGTTGAACACGACCTGGCTGAAGCTCGGGCCGTTGAGTGTCGATACCTGGAAGCCGTTGAACGCGAGATAGGCAAGTAGTCCGCCCAGTACACCACCGACGGCTGCCAGAATGACCGACTCGACGAGCGTCGACACAAGGACCGGCATCGGGCCGAAGCCCAGGGCCCGTAACGTCGCGATTTCCTTGCCGCGCACCGAAACCGACGAGTACATCGAGTTCAGCGCACCGAAGATCGCGCCGATTGCCATAAGAAACGTCAGCGGGTAACCGATCATCTTGATGAACCGGATCAGGCCCTCGGACTGCGACGAGTAGTAGTCGCGCTCGGACAATACGTCCGGGTCGATACGCGGGTCCGCGTCGAGCGCCTCACGCAGCGTCTCGATGCTCTCGGGACTCTCGAGTTTGACGCGCACGGACTGGAACGAATTGCCGCGCCGATACGCGGCCTGCAGCACGCGTACGTCGGTCCACAATTCCGATTCGTCGACGCTGCCGCCGGCGTCGAATGCCCCGACGACGGTCCACTCCGACTGCCCGAAGCGAATCGTGGCGCCGGTTTCGAGGCCCATGAACTCGCGCTGCGCGGCCAGCCCGACGACGATCTCGTTCTTACCGGTTTCGAACATGCGGCCGTCTACGATCCTGACATTGTCCCGCACCTCGAAGGCGCCCTGCTGGACACCGCGAAACGGCACGTTTGCTTCTGCATTCGTCGATTTCTTGCGCACGTCGATCACGACGTACAGCTCTGAAGACATCACGGTCCGGTCGCCGTCCTTGAGCACGCCAGGCGCATTCGCGACGATCAGGGTTTGTTCGTTGCTGAGACCGCTGTTCAGCTCGGAGGTGGATCCGCTGCGCATGATGACAGCCGTATCGTCGGAGCCGGTCGCCATCATCGTCCTTTCGAGGCCCGACGCCATCGACAGGACGGCGGCGAAGACGAGCACGACCGCGGCGACCCCGATAACGGCCACGACAGAAGAGGCGAGGCGCTGGGGGATATTGCGAAGGTTGAGCGCCGTGACGGCGATGATCTGTTTGATCGATTTCACTGCGCCTCCTTACGCCCGGGCGAGGGCGTCGATGATGGACAGCCGCATTGCTTTGAGCGCGGGGAAAATCCCCGTTACGACTCCCGACAGCACCATGATGCCGATGGCCGTGCCGATAGCCTGCGGTGACAGGTAGATCCCGGGCAGCATCGTCCCGCCTTCGGCGGCAGCCCATTGCACGAGCAGCCACCCGATGCCGAGTCCGATCAGGCCGCCGAACGACATGATCAGGATCGACTCGGAGAGTACGATGCCGAGCACGGACCGGTCCGTGAAGCCGAGCGTCTTCAGTACCGCGAGTTCCGGGATACGTTCGCGTACCGATTGGGACATCGTGTTGCCCGACACGAGCAACAGCGTGAAGAAGACAGCACCGAGAATCAGCGTCACGATCATTGCGATATTGCCGAACTGCTTGGCGAACGATTGGGCGAATGCCGCCTCCGTGCTGGTTTCGGTCTCGTTGGGCGAATTCGCGAACTGCGTATCGACGGCGTTTGCGACCTGCACCGGGTCCGCGTCGGGAGCAACGCGGATGATATACCACCCGACCGTTCCCTTGCCGAACGCGCGAGCCTCCTCGAAGAAGTCATGCTGGAATAACAGGAACGCCGTCGAACCGCGCGGATCGTCGGTCTCGAAGATGCCTTCGATATCGAACTCCCAGGTGCGGCCGCCGTCCATCATGGTCCAGATCGTCGCCTGTATCGGGATGCGGTCACCGACTTCGATACCGTAGTCGTCTGCGATCTCGCGGCCGATCACGGCACCCTGGCGGTTTTTCGCCCAGGCCTCGAGTTGCTCCTGCGGTATCTTGAGTTCCGGATACATCGCGAAGTACTCGTACGGGTCGATCGGGAACTGCGGGAACTGGTTGCGCGGCTCCTGGTAGTAGCCCCCGAACCAGCTCGCGTACGTGACCGAATGCACACCGGGCGTCGAGGCAATCCGGTTGCCGTACGACTCCGGCAGCGGGTTTATCAGGGAGATCTTGTCGATGACGACCAGGCGTTCGGCACTCGCCGTGTCTTCGCCGCCCTTGAACGCGTAGCCGATGGCCGACAGCGCGGCAAACAGCAGGAAGGCAACGACGACCGACAGCATCGTGAGCAGCGTGCGGATCTTCTTGCGCCACACGTTCTTCCAGATGAGGCCGAAGTATCTCATGCGGCCTCCCGGGCCTCGAGCGTGCCCTTGTCGCAGTGCAGCGTGCGTTTGGCATAGTCGGCCGCCTGCGCGTCGTGCGTCACCATGACGATCGTCTTGCCATGATCGCGGTTGAGGATCTGCAACAGCCGAAGGATCTCGTCCGCAGTCTCGCGGTCGAGGTCACCTGTCGGTTCGTCGCATAGCAACAGTGCAGGGTCGGACACGATAGCGCGCGCAATGGCGACTCGCTGTTCCTGACCGCCCGACAGTTCGCGCGGGTAGTGTCGCGCACGATCGCCGAGGCCGACGATGTCGAGTGCGATGTTGGCGCGCTTCGCGCGTTCTTTGCCGCCGAAGTCAGTCAGCAGCAGCGGCAACTCGACGTTCTTCTGCGCCGTCAGGACGGGAAGCAGGTTATAGAACTGGAAGATGAAGCCGATGTTCGTCGAGCGCCAGTGCGAAAGCTGGCTGTTGGACATGGACGAGAGCTCTGCGTCACCGACGACCACCGTACCCCCGGTCGGCCGGTCGAGTCCGCCGAGCAGGTTGAGCAGCGTCGTCTTGCCGGACCCCGATGGACCCATGATGGCGATGAAGTCGCCCCTCGGAATCTGCAGGTCGAGGTTGTGTAGCACTTCGACTTCTTCCTTGCCCTTGCGGTAGACCTTGCTGACGCCGGTCAATGTCGCCAGAACTTCATTCATTGCTTGCCCCTTTAGTTACTATCAACAGCTTGCCCCGGCGTCAGCGGCGATGCGGCATCGCGCACGACGACGTCGCCGATAACCAGGCCGGACTGTATCAATACCTGCGGCCGATCGCGCGGCCCGCCGAGTTCGACGGAACGTCGTTCGACGATGCCGTCACGCAGCAACCAGACGAAATCGCCGCCGCCGTCCGAACGCAGTGCGGCGCCCGCGATCATGACGCCCTGAACGGCAGGTGTCTCGGGCGCCTGTGGACTGGCATTGAGGAACGATACCTTGACGCCCATGTCACGCAGAATTCGCTCGTCGCGCTCGAGGAACCCGATACGCACGCGCACCGTTGCTTTCTGCCGGTCAGCCGTAGGGATGATCGCAATGACCTCCGCCGGGATGCGCCAATCGGGGTAGGCATCGAGGACGGCCGACACGCGCTGCCTGTTATTGACTCTCTGGATGTACGCTTCATTGACGTCGACCTCGATTTCGAGCGAGTCGTTGTCGATGATCGTGCAGATGCCGGTGCGCGTGAAGCCGCCGCCGGCGGAAATCGGTGAGATCATCTCACCCGGTTGAGCATTCTTCGTGACGACCATGCCGGCAAACGGCGCGCGTATCGTCATGTTGTTGAGCGCGTCTCGCGCAAGTGCAACATTGCTCTCGGCAACCCCTACGTTCTCGCGGCCCGTTCCCAGCCGCGCACTGAGTTCGTCATGCAGGGACTCGGCCGCGTCGAGACTTGCCTGGCTCGCAAGTCCTCGTCCCGCCAGATCCCGGATTCGATCGAGCTCCTTGCGAGCGTTACGCAGCTGAGCGTTGATCTCGGCAAGAAATGCCCGGGCCGATTCGGCTTGTGCGATGGCCACGGCCAGTTGTGCCTGCTGCGTCGTATCGTCGAGCGTGGCGACAACCTGGTCTTTCTCGACGCTCATGCCTTCCTCGACGAACACTTCGAGAACCTTGCCCGTGACTTTCGACGAGACCGTCGCCTGGCGGCGTGCGACGACGTAACCGGAGGCATCGAGCACGCTGTTCGCGGCAGCCGCCGATGGCGGCTGTCTCGCGACGTCCGTTTCGACGGCCACCGACCCGCCGCCCAGCCCGAACAACAACCATGCGATGACGGCGACGAGGAGCAGGCCACCAACGATGAACAGCCAGTTCAGGCTTGATCCCTGCTTGGGTGCGTTACGGTCGATCTTGAGCTGGCCGATGCTCTGCGAGGGGTCCGCCACGGGTTGTCCTTGTTCTGCGCGAGCGAGCGAACATGTTAGCAAATCGGCCTTTCGATTCGGGGAACTTTGAGCCGGCAGGTTCGCTTCGTGAGGTGCGCGATATATGTCGCGCTGCTAGTCCTCGGGCCGGTCCGGAAAGGTCTTCTCCAGCATGTACTCAGCGGCGGCCTCGACGACCTCGTCAGGCAAATCCGCCTTGCCGCCGCGCGCAGGCATTTCGAAATAGCCGGTCTTGGCATGCTCCATGAGAACCGCCTGCCAGAGGTTGGAACGACCTTGCCAGTCCATGGGCTCTCCTTCCCGCGGCGCCCCGAGCATGCCGGTCTCGTGGCACCCGGCACAGTGTTCGAGGTAGGCCGCTTCGCCGTTGATGCCGGCTGTCCGGCCTGCGGGTTCGGCGTCGTCGCCGCGGTGGGCGCAGCCGGCAAGAACCAGCGTGACCGCGATCGTCAACAGGATATGTCTCATAGTGTTACCTCTACACGCACTATGCTGATGTCTGCCGTGGATGCCAACAATACGCATTCCTGCCTACCGCTGCGGCAGATCCGCTAACGGTTGTCGCGGAGGAACTCGCCGAGAAGGCGGAACTCCTCCGCCTGGCGGCTGCCTTTGCGCCAGACAAGGCCTATCGTGCGATAGCTCTTCTCGCCCATCGGATAGAGCCTGACACGCGTGTTGCGCAGCATCGACGAGCCCCTTGCCATGTCGGGCAGAAACGTGATGCCGAGGTCGGCATCGACCATTTCGATCAGCGTCAGCAGGCTGCTGGCGCCGAAGCGCCGGACCTTCTCGGTGTTGCGAATCCGACAGGCTGCAAGCGCATGCTCGCGCAGACAATGGCCGTCCTCGAGCAGCAGAATGCTCTCCGACTCGAGACGGTTGAAGCGATAGTTCTCCGGATCGACCCGCGCTGTGTCGTCGCGACAGGCGAGGCAGAATTCATCGTCGAACAACGGCATTTCCTCGACGCCCTGCAGTTGCCATGGCAGGGCGAGGAGGACGACGTCGAGCTCGCCGTCCATGAGACGGCGGTAGACCCGCTCGGTTTGATCCTCGACGAGCAGCAGGCGAAGTTCCGGGTATGCGCGACGCAGCTTCGGCAAAACGTTCGGCAGCATGAAAGGCGCAATCGTCGGAATGACGCCGAACCGCAGCTCCCCGGCTAGGGGTTCGTTGCGACCGCGCGCGATGTCGAGCAGCGCATCGACGTCACTCATGACGAGGCGGGCCTGGACCGCTACTTCCTGACCGGTTGCCGTGATCGTGACGTTGCGATTGGTTCGATCGACGAGCCGCGCGTCGAGCGCCAGCTCGAGTTCCTGGATCGCATTGGAAAAGGCCGACTGGGAGACGAAGCAACGCTCGGCCGCCCGGCCGAAGTGTCCGGTCTCCGTGAGCGCGAGGAAGTACTGAAGCTGCTTGAGGGTCGGTGCCCGCATAATCGAAAAAAACGAACGTAATAATCTAATTAAACCATTTTATTTATAGACTCTCCACCCCTAGGATACCCGCATGAACCCTAAGACGGAGACGCCCATGGAGCTCAACACGGGAATCAACCGCAAAGATCGAGAGACCATCGCGGCGGGGCTGTCGCGGCTGCTGGCCGACAGCTACACGCTGTACCTGAAGACTCACAACTATCACTGGAACGTCACGGGTCCGCAATTCAACACGCTGCACCAGATGTTCGAGGCGCAGTACACGGAACTCGCGACGGCGGTGGACGAAATTGCCGAGAGGATCCGCGCGCTCGGCATCAAGGCACCGGGATCCTACGTGGAATTCTCGAATCTCACCTCGATCGAGGAGGGAAGCGGCGAGGAGTCCGCCGAGGACATGATCCGGCAACTCGCGATCGGTCAGGAGACCGTCGTCCGGACGGCGCGTGAGGCATTCCCGGCCGCCGACGATGCGCACGACGAACCAACCGCGGACCTTCTGACGCAGCGAATGCAATCGCACGAAAAGAACGCCTGGATGCTTCGCAGCATGCTGGCCTGACACAGACCGAAAGGAAGAAAACAATGTTTGCCAACCTCGAAGGAAAACGTATTCCGGACGTGACGTTCCGTACCCGCAAGGACCACGAATTCGTGGACGTAACGAGCGAAGAGATCTTCGCGGGCAAGAACGTCATCGTCTTCTCCCTGCCTGGCGCATTCACACCGACATGTTCGTCGTCGCACGTGCCGCGTTACAACCAGCTCGTACCGCAGTTCAAGGCCCACGGTATCGACGAGGTCATCTGCGTATCGGTCAATGACGCGTTTGTCATGAACGAGTGGAAGCGCGCCCAGAAGGCCGAGCGCGTCACGTTCCTGCCGGACGGTAACGGTGAGTTCTCCGACAAGATGGGCTTGCTCGTCGGCAAGGAAGATCTCGGTTTCGGCAAGCGCTCGTGGCGTTACTCGATGCTGGTTCGCGATGGTGTGATCGACAAGATGTTCATCGAGCCGGAGGAGCCAGGCGACCCGTTCCACGTTTCGGATGCCGACACGATGCTTCGCCACCTCGATCCCAAGTCCGAGTTCCCGTTCGATGTTGCCGTGTTTTCACGCGAGGGCTGCCCGTTCTGCGTTCGCGCAAAGGGTCTGCTCAATGACGCCGGCATCGAGTACGAAGAGCTCGTGCTGAACCGCGACTACACCGATCGAACCCTGCGTGCCGTATCGACGTTTACGACCTACCCGCAGGTGTTCATCAACGGCAAGCTGATCGGCGGATCGGACGACCTCGAAGCGTGGCTGCAGAACCTCACTACGCGTAGCGCTGCATAATCCTCCCCAGATTATGCGCCCTGGCCGGGCGGACGCGAGTCCGCCCGGCCTTTTTCTTTGGGGTCCGAAAATGGCCAGTTTGTCCCTGGTGCCGGCGTATACTGGCTCCATGGACAACGCGGTACAGACCAACGAGGTTTTCGAACGGGCACGCCTTTCGCGCGATGCGCGTTTCGACGGGCGTTTCTTCATCGGCGTCCGCACGACGGGAATCTACTGCCGACCGATCTGCCCGGCAAACGCGCCAAAGAGCGAAAACGTCACGTTCTTTCCGTCCGCCGCGGCCGCGAGCGAGGCCGGGTACCGGCCGTGCCTGCGCTGCCGGCCCGAATGCGCGCCCGGCACGCCGGCCTGGGTCGGGACATCGACGACCGTGCAGCGCGGCCTGCGGCTGATCGCCGACGGCGCGCTCGAGGACGGCAACGTCGAGAACCTCGCCGCCCGTCTCGGCGTGACGGGCCGCCATCTGCGGCGGCTGTTCGCGAGGCACGTCGGCGCGAGCCCGTTGACGGTCGCTCACACGCAGCGCCTGCATTTCGCCAAGCGACTGATCGACGAGACGACGTTGTCGATGGCCGATATCTCGACCGCGGCCGGCTATGGCAGTGTGCGTCGGTTCAACGATACGTTCCGCAAGACCTACGGACGCCCGCCGCGAGAGCTGCGCAGGGAAGGGGGGGCTGCGGTCACCGCCACGGCCCTGAGCGTTCTGTTGCCCTACCGGAAGCCGTATGACTGGCGCGCGTTGCTCGGGTTTTTTGCGGGTCGTGCCACACCGGGTGTCGAGATTGTCGCGAACGGCGACTATCTGCGCGCGGTGCGCATCGGCGATGCACGTGGGATCATTCGTGTCACCGACACCGACACCGACACCGACACCGGCGACGCGGTCTCGCTGTCCGTGCACGGCGTCGGCACGGCGTCCCTCTTCCCGGTCGTGCAGCGCGTGCGAAGCCTGTTCGACGTCGATGCGCCGATCGATGACATCGCCGCCGGGATGAACCGTGACAAGCAACTGCGCGAGTGGCTCGGGGCCCGTCCCGGCGTACGCGTACCCGGGGCTTGGGATGGTTTCGAGCTCGCGGTGCGTGCGATTCTCGGGCAGCAGGTGTCTGTCAAGGCGGCGACGACCTTTTCTGGTCGCATCGCACAGCGCTACGGCGAGCCCGTCGGCGTGACGGCAGAAGCGCTGGCGAATGCACCCGAGACGCTCTTTCCCGAACCGCGAATGCTCGCACGGGCACGTCTCGAGCACCTCGGCATAATCCGCAGCCGCGCACAGTCGATTCGCGATCTCGCGCGCGCCGTCGTCAGCGGCGACCTGAGCTTCGATCCGGCGCAGACGGCGAAGGAATTTCGTGACTCGTTGACGGCGATTCGCGGCATCGGGGACTGGACAGCCGAGTACATTGCGATGCGCACGATGAAAGACCCGGATGCGTTTCCATCGTCGGATCTTGGCCTGCTGCGCGCATTCGATCGCCCCGGCCGCGAACGGCTTCGTCCTGCGGACCTCGAGGCGCGTGCGGAAGCGTGGCGGCCATGGCGGGCCTACGCGGCTTTATTGATCTGGGGCTCCAGTCCGGGAGCCGGAGGATGACCATGTACTACTGCTATCTCGATACGCCGATCGGCGAGCTGCTGGTGGCCGGCGAAGACGATTCACTGGCAATGATCGGATTTCCGAAGGGTTCAATGCGCCGGGAACCGGAACCCGACTGGATATTCAATGAGAAACCGCTGACCGAAGCGTGTCGCCAGCTGCGCGAGTATTTCTCGGGCGACCGCCGCGAATTCGATTTGCCGCTGCGACTGGACGGGACCGAATTCCAGGTCAGTGTGCTCGAGGCGCTGCAGAAAATCCCCTATGGCGAGACGACGAGCTACGGCGAAATCGCCCGGCGAATCGGCCGGCCGAAAGCCGTGCGAGCGGTCGGCGCCGCAAACGGCCGCAACCCGATCCCGATCGTCGTACCCTGCCATCGGGTGATCGGCAGCACGGGCGACCTGACCGGTTTCGGCGGCGGCCTCGACACGAAGGAAGCGCTGCTGAGGCTCGAAGCCGAGCACACGCAGGACCTGCTGTGAAAACAAGGGACGGTATACCTACAGTTTCGTGCCTTCCATTGCCTTGAGTGCCGCGGACGGCTCGACACCTTCACTGACGAGGTCGTCGGCCTGAAGCGTCGTGAAACGTGTTTCGAGCGGCAGTACGCCGCCCCAGACCGGTGTGTCGAGGTCACAGTCCTCGTCGTCGGGCATCTTGTCCGAGATCTTGGCGGAGGCGGACTCGATCTCGACGGCGACGACACCTGTCATCCTGAGCTCGTTTTCGTGGGAATCGCGCAGCTCGGCACGGCGCCCGGGCATGGCGTGTTCGCTGATGACCGCAAGCGCGTGTTTCTTGTCTTCGAGTTGCTCGACGAGTCGCGCCGTTCCGAAAGCCGTCACTGAACGGTAATTCATCGATGATGCAAACGCCGACCTTGCGAAGACAAGACCGTCGGTAAGTGTGACGTTGATACAGGCCCTGCCGGTCGCTTCGAGCAACCGGATGACGCGCGCCTTGCGCGCCCCGTGAAGGTAGAGGGTCTCGCCATCGCGCCCGTAGAGCATCGGGACGACCACCGGTTCGCCGTCTTGTACGAACGCAGCATGCGCGACGATCCCGGCATCGAGAATGCCGTGCACCGTCTTCCTGTCATAAGCAGCTTTTTCGCGAACCTGGCGGACCTTGTTCCGCTCGCTGATCTCGTACTCGTTCGACACGTCGATACTCCTTCAACAGGCTGCTAGAGAAACTTCGGCGCCAGGTAAAGAGCGACCAGTGACACGAGGAAGATACCGCCGACATTGAGCATGATGCCGGCCCTGACCATCTTTGGAATCGTCAACATGCCCGAGCCAAAGACGATGGCGTTCGGCGGTGTCGCCACCGGCAGCATGAAGGCGCAGCTTGCGGCGAACGTGACGGGCACCGCGACAACGATCGGATCGAATCCCGCTTCGATCGCAATGGCGCCGACGACGGGCAGAAAGGTCGTGGTCGTCGCGATGTTACTCGTCAGCTCGGTCAGGAAGATGATCATCGTCGCCGCGATGATCACGAGGACCGGCAGCGGCAACGAACCGACGGCCTCGAGACTGCCGCCGAGCCACTGCGCGAGGCCGGTTTCGGCGACACGACTTGCGAGCGACATGCCGCCGCCGAACAACAGCAATACACCGAACGGAAGCTGTTCCGCGTAGTTCCAGCGCAGCAGCAACGGGTCCCTTTTGTCACCGCTCGGCAAAACGAACAATGCGATCGCTCCGGCGATCGCAATGCCGGAGTCGTCGAGTCCGTGCAGCCCGGGGACCTGCACGAGCAGCGGCCGCGTAACCCACGCAACGGCGACGCAAAGGAACACGATCGCCACGCGTTTCTCCGGCGTCGAAACCGGTCCCAGTTCTTCCTTCATGTTCGCCAGCGCCGCGCGGCTTTCCGGCGATGTGTGGAAATCGACCTTGAACGCGACGCGCGTCAGGACGATCCAGGCGAGGGGTAACATCATCGCCGTGAGCGGCAGGCCGACGAGCATCCAGCTCGCAAAGTCGATCTCGGTACCGTACGTTTCCTGCATGAAACCGACGAGAATGGCGTTCGGCGCCGTACCGACGAGCGTTGCCATGCCGCCGATGGTCGCGCCATAGGCGACGCCGAGCAGCAACGAATACTGGAAGTCCTTGCGGGCGTGCTCGTCCAGGCCGGCGACGGTCGCGTGGATGACCCCGATGATCGATACGGCAATCGGCAACATCATCATCGTCGTCGACGTATTCATCACCCACATGCTGACTGCGGCGGCCGCGACCATGAAGCCGCCGACCAGCGACCGCCCGTTGCCGCCCACGACCTGCAGCACACTCAGGGCGATGCGTTTGTGCAGGTCCCAGCGCTGCATCGCAAAGGCGATGATGAAGCCGCCGAGGAACAGGAAGATTACCTTGTTGGCGAAAGGCCTGGCCGCGTCCTGGATCGTCGCGACGTCGAATATCGGGAACAAAGCCAGCGGCAGCAACGCCGTGACGGCGATGGGTACTGCCTCGGTCGCCCACCAGATGGCCATCAATACGCCGATTGCCGCCGTGTTCCAGCCCGCTTCGGAAAGACCGCTCGGTGCGTCGGACGCCATCATGAGTGCCGCCACGATCGGTCCGAGAAACAGTCCGATCACCTGGTGGCGGGCGCGTCCTTCGTGTTGCGTATCTTCCATGGCTGTCCTTGTCTGTGCCGTCGGATGTCGGCAAGCCTACCGCGAAAGTGCCCAATAATCGTGATTTTCGGGTTTTCCGTCTAGATATAGTGATTCATTCGCCTTTCCATACAAGATGTAGTAGCATCTCGCGCGTACCGATTCGGTACGCACGGAGATGAGATGTAGGAAGGCAACGCGGGCGGACCGCCATGCCGGATGCGTGAATCAGCAGCGGGTTTTGCGTGACACCTCTCAACACGCCGCTCGAATGACTGGAATCCTGCACCCAGTCAGTGCTGCCGATGAAGCGGATTGCAAGCCGGGAACCGGATTACGCCGAATGTGCAACATTGATGTTTCTTCGTTCGAACGCGATCCCGACCCAGCCCGATACATCTTCTGCTTACTGCGCCGCCCAGTTTCTGGGCGGCCTTTTTTATCCTCGACTGTTGCAATGATCAGAATCCCGTCTCTGTTGACGCTGGCTGCACTGCTGTTGTCCGCGTGTGCGAGCGGCCCGCCCGAAATGCCTTACCCTGCGTTCATCGACGTGGATGAACTCGAAGACGTGTTCATGGCAACGTTGCCGGGGGTCCGTGCAAAGCAGCTCGCCGGCGACCCGCAAACCCGGCGGACGAGCAACCGCATCAACCTGCCGCCCGAATGGTCGGGAACAAGCGGCGGCATGCCGGGCCGCTCGATGGAGATCTTCGTCCTGGCGGGCAGGGTCACGCTTGCCGACATCGATCTCACGACCGGCGGCTACGCTTATTTGCCGGCCGGCTCGCTCGGTTTCAACATGACGACCCGCGAGGGCGCGCAGATTCTCTACTTCGTCAACGACATGGATCCCAAGGCGGTCATCCGCTCCCCCATACTGATCGACAGTGGCCTGCTCGAATGGCAGGCCACGGGGACGCCGGGCCTGACGACGAAAGAGCTGCGCCGGGATCCGGGTACCGGCGCAAGGACCTGGCTCTTGCGCATCGAGGCGGGTGCCGGACAACCTTGGGCATCGTCTTCGTCGGTCCGCGAGGGCTATCTCGTCAGCGGCGAGTCCCGGCACACCGAGTGCGTCCTAGGTGAGGAGGTCACCGGGTCGTACCGTGCCGGCGGCTACTTCTACCGGCCTGCGACCGTCGTCAACGGCGGGCCGTCGTCGGGTGGTCCTGTCGACGCGGTATGGTTCCTGCGCGAGGTCAGCGCCGGGCTGGAGACACCCGCTTCCGCTTGCTCCGCGGCGGCTTCACCAGCTTCGTGATCTTCTTGCCGAGCGCCATCAGCTTCGTCAGCGTGGCGGTCGGGATGTCACTGATCTCCTCGTACCAGCTGCTCGTGGTCTCTACGAACGCCAGCATGTTGTGGACACGCTCCCTGGTCACTGGATCCGCCTCCTTCTCGGCGTCTATCTCGGCGGCGCATCCTCTCAACATCGCCAGCGTCGGATTCAGCTCACGCTGTTTGCGCTGTTCGATGATGACGCGAAACAGCTCCCAGACGTCGTGCAACGA
>JANQGP010000109.1 GCA_028277265.1 Woeseiaceae bacterium
CCCGGCATCGCTCTCAACGGCTGATGCCGGCGGCGTGTCCTCGCGGTCGCGCCGCTGGTAGTCGGCAACCTGCCGTTCGTAGGCTCGCACGAATTCCTCGCCGAACATTTGCGGGAAGCGGCCGCCGCCTTTCTCGGTGATGATCGGGTAAATGTCGCGGTACATATCCCAGTACTTCGACTTCTCCAGGAACTTGAAGAAGGAGCTGCCGATGGCGTGGTCGAAGCCTTCCTGCAATTCGTCCGGATCGAAGCGTTCCGCGAATTCGATGAACGCGCTGTTCATTGCGTCGAGGAATGCGTTCTGATGATTCACGAGGTCGCGCATCGTCTCGCGAACCGCGTCACGGGCGCCGAGGTATTCACCTTCTTCGCCGATCAGCAATTGCTTCATGAGGTCGTTCGTGTTGTCCGAGAACTTCATCGGATTGTTGTGGCGCGGCAGTGCCGTCGTCTGCTCGAGGCGGAACGCGTTCTTCAGATTGGCGCGGCTCGACAGCAGCTTGACCGTGCCTTCGACGAATTCGCGAAGAACGATGCCGGCCGTCATCATCATCTCGGGGCGGTTCACGGTCGGATGCAATTCGACGCGGCTGATGCCGAGGCCGTCGAGGAACGAGTCGAACAGGTCCTCCGCCGTGACATCGAACTTCCTGATCTCGTGGCCTGCGATGTCGTCGTTGGCCGGCTCGTCGATGGCCTTTGGTTCGGGCTTCTTTGCTTTTTTCTTCGGCTTCCGCGGCTTCTGTTCGTCGCCGAACAGGACGTTCTGGAACTCATCGTCACCCGTGATCTCATCCTCGTCGAGCAGCTGCATGCCCGTCTCGATCAGGTCCTCGTCGACGAACTGTTCGATGTTGTCCGGCGCGACCGAAGGCGCATCGGGCTCGAGCGGCATGACGAGGCTTTCGCCCTTGTCGATCGAGACCTCGAACTCGAAGTCGCCCATGCGCATGCGATCGCCGTCGAACAGTCGTCGCGGGTTGCCCTTGCCGATCGGCTCGACTTCGCCGTTCATGAACACGCCGTTGCTACTGGTATCGAGCAGGTAATACATGCCGCCCTTGAAGTCGATCGTTGCGTGGCGGCCCGAAATGTAGCGGTCCGGGTCCGGTAGAATCCAGTCGTTCTGCAGGGAGCGGCCGATCGTGCCGCCGCCCTCGTGGTACTCGCGCTCGAAGTCGTCGCCGACCAGGTCGCGGTGTTCAGATACGATCTTGATGACTAGCGGCATGGCTGCTCCCTCATGGTTCGGCCAATTGTGCGCTGAATCAAGAACTTGGACTGCTACGCAGTTCACATAATCAAGTGTCAAAAAATAGCCTAAGGCCTTGATTTGCGCTATTTCGAGCCATAGGTGGTCGATTTGGGTACACTTCCACGCCTCCGATGAACAAGCAACCACTATTCAAAGTCATCTTCATGAGCCAGGGGCAGGTCTACGAGATCTATGCCCGATCGGTCGGTCATGGCGAGATGTTCGGTTTCGTCGAGGTCGAGGAACTCGTCTTCGGTGAACGCACGACCGTCGTCGTGGATCCGTCCGAGGAGAAGATCAAGGCCGAATTCGAGAACGTGAGGCGGACCTACCTGCCGATGCACTCGATCATCCGTATCGACGAAGTCGACCGGCAGGGCACGGCCAAGATTTCCAGGCTCGAGGGCGGCAACGTGGCGCAGTTCCCGATACCCGTCTACACGCCCGGCGACAACAGTACGTAGCGAACGACACGGTGGTGGTCGCGTGCGGGCGCTCTGGTATGATCCCGTCTCGACAGCCAACACCTCCCGACAAGGTCCTCGTCACCGATGCTCGAACTGCCAGGACAGGCGGCCCTCTCGAATTTTCGCCTGGCCAAACTGACCCGATCGCTGAAACGCGCCGACGACCGCATCAAATCCGTCGAAGCACGGTACACCTACTTCGTCACGACCCGCGATTCACTGAGCAAGGACGACCGCTCGAGACTCGATGCACTGCTGCTCTCCGGCGACGAAAAGGCCAAGCTCGCGCGCGGTGCCCGGGTACTGTACGTCGTGCCCCGCCCGGGTACGATTTCGCCGTGGTCGTCCAAGGCGACCGACATCGCGAGGGCCTGCGATCTCGACGTGGTCGACCGTATCGAGCGTGGCATCGCCTACGGCCTGAAGTTCTCGTCGAAAGTCGGCGACGACGACGTCATGGCGCTCGGACACCTGCTGTTCGACCGCATGACCGAGGCCGTGTTCGCCGACGTCGCCGGCATCGAGGCGCTGTTCGAGACGCATGAGCCGGCGCCGGTCGGCACGGTTCCTCTGCGCGCGTCGGGCCGTGAGGCGCTGGTCGCCGCCAATACCGATCTCGGCCTCGCGCTGTCCGCACAGGAGATCGATTATCTCGTCGGGTGTTACGAGGATCTCGGCCGCGACCCGACCGACGCCGAGCTGATGATGTTTGCACAGGCGAACTCCGAGCATTGCCGCCACAAGATCTTCAATGCGAGCTGGACGATCGACGGTGAACGGCAGGACAAGCGCCTGTTCGGCATGATCCGGTCGACGACCGCGCAGACGCCCGACGGCGTGATCTCGGCTTACAGCGACAACGCCGCCGTGTTCGAGGGCTGGACGGGGGCGCGCCTCATGCCGCGTACGTCGGATCGCGAGTACGAATTCGTCGACGAGCCGATTCACGTGCTGATCAAGGTCGAGACCCACAACCACCCGACGGCGATTTCCCCGTTCCCGGGCGCCGCGACGGGTTCGGGCGGCGAGATTCGCGACGAGGGGGCGACCGGTCTCGGCGCGAAGCCCAAGGCCGGCTTGACGGGATTCACCGTGTCGCACCTGCGTATCCCCGGTTACGAGCAGCCCTGGGAGATCGACTTCCCGACACCTGAGCACCAGGCGACGCCGCTCGACATCATGATCGAGGGACCCATCGGCGGCGCCGCGTTCAACAACGAATTCGGTCGGCCGAACCTGGCGGGTTACTTCCGCACCTACGAGGCGCGCCTGCCCGGCTTGCCCGAAACCGAGATTCGCGGCTACCACAAGCCGATCATGATTGCGGGAGGCCTCGGCAATGTTCGCGAGGAACACGCGACCAAGATCGACGTGCCGGTCGGTGCAAACGTGGTCGTGCTCGGCGGCCCGGCGATGCTCATCGGCCTGGGCGGCGGCGCTGCCTCGTCGCTGGCGAGCGGCACGTCGAGCGCCGACCTGGATTTTGCGTCGGTGCAACGCGGTAATCCCGAGATGGAGCGGCGTGCCCAGGAGGTCATCGACCGTTGCTGGCAGATGGGCGGCGGCAACCCGATCCTGCTCATCCACGATGTCGGGGCCGGCGGGTTGTCCAATGCCGTGCCCGAGGCGGTCGATCATTCGAAACATGGCGCGGAGATTGAATTGCGCGAGGTGGACAATGCCGAGCCCGGCATGTCGCCGATGGGCATCTGGTGCAACGAGGCGCAGGAACGCTACGTGTTGATCATCGGCGCGGACAGGATCGATGAGTTCCGTGCACTGTGCGAGCGCGAGCGATGCCCGCTATCGATCGTCGGAACGCTGACCGACGACGGCAACCTCAGGGTCAGCGACAGGACATTTTCCAACGACGTCGTCGACATGCCGATGCAGATGCTGCTCGGCAATCCACCGAAGATGGAGCGTGACGTCACGCGCGTGCCGCTGCCCGAAGCATTGCTCGATCTCGACGGTATCGAACTCGAGGAAGCCGCGCTGCGCGTGCTGCGCTTCCCGGCTGTCGCCGACAAATCCTTCCTCATTCACATCGGCGACCGGACCGTGGGCGGTCTCAGCGCCAGGGACCAGCTCATCGGTCCGTGGCAGGTCCCGGTCAGCGACGTCGCGATCACGTCCTCGGGTTTTCACTCGACGACGGGCGAGGCGATGTCGATGGGCGAGCGCACGCCGCTGGCGGCGACGAATGCGCCGGCGTCCGGCCGCATGGCCGTTGCCGAGGCGATCACCAACATCGCGGCCGCGCCGATCGAGAATCTGAGCAAGGTTCGCTTGTCGGCCAACTGGATGGCGGCGGCAGGGCACCCCGGCGAGGATGCCAATCTCTTCGACACGGTCAAAGCCGTCGGCGACGAGCTGTGCCGCGACATCGGCGTCGCGATCCCGGTCGGCAAGGACTCGATGTCCATGCGGACGCGATGGGACGACGATGCGGGCGAGCACAACGTCGTTGCGCCGGTATCGCTCATCGTTTCGGCCTTTGCGCCCGTGACGGATGTGACCCGGCACCTCACGCCGCAATTGCGCCGGACGATCGAACCGAGTTACCTGCTGTTGTTCGATCTCGGTGGCGGCCGGGATCGTCTCGGTACGTCCTGCCTTGCCCAGGCGTATCGGCGCACGGGCGGGCAAACACCGGATCTCGAGGACCCCGCATCGCTCAGGGGATTGTTCGACGCCGTCCAGGAACTCAATGAGCGCGACATGCTGCTCGCCTATCACGACCGCAGCGACGGCGGTCTCCTCGCCACGGTCGCGGAAATGATCTTTGCGAGCCGCCTTGGCGCCACCCTCACGCTGAGCGGTTCCCGCGTCGCATTGCTGAAGAAGCTGTTCGCCGAGGAAATCGGCGCAGTCGTCCAGGTCGCCAAGAGCAAGCTGCCGCAGGTACAGATGGTTCTCGATCGCCACGACGTCCGGGCCGATGCCATCGGTCTCGTGACCGACGATGCGCGTCTCGTCGTCCGAAACGATGACGACACCGTACTGGACCTCGATCGAGCGACGATGCAGCGCGAGTGGTCGGGGATGAGCTATCGCATCCAGGCGCTGCGCGACAATCCGGCATCGGCGAAGGAAGAATACGACCGGATTCTCGACGACAAGGATCCCGGTCTCGGTGCCGAGCTCACGTTCGATCCGCAGGACGACATCGCGCGTTCGTTCCGCGGTGCGGCGCACCCGCGGGTCGCGATTCTTCGTGAGCAGGGCGTCAACAGCCACTACGAGATGGCCGCTGCGTTCATGAAGGCCGGCTTTACGGCCGTCGACGTGCATATGAGCGACCTGCTGGACGGCCGCGACACGCTGGACAACTACCAGGGCGTCGTCGCGTGCGGCGGCTTCTCTTTCGGCGACGTGCTGGGCGCAGGCGGCGGATGGGCGAAGTCGGTGCTGTTCCACTCGCGCACCCGGGACCAGTTCCAGGCGTTCTTCGAACGCAACGACACGTTTGCGCTGGGTGTCTGCAACGGTTGCCAGATGCTGTCGCAGCTCAAGGACCTCGTGCCGGGCGCTGCGCACTGGCCACGTTTCCTGCGCAACCGGTCCGAGCAGTTCGAGGCTCGTCTGAATCTCGTCGAGATCCTCGAAAGCCCGTCACTGTTCCTTGCCGGTATGGCCGGTTCGCGACTGCCGATTGCGACGTCGCACGGCGAAGGCCGGGCCGAGTTCGACGACGACACGGCCCGCTACTCGGCGTCCTACACCGTGGCGATGCGCTACGTCGACAACTACGGCGAGGTCGCGGATACCTACCCGGCGAACCCGAACGGCTCGACGGACGGCATTTGCGGGCTGTCCAATGACGACGGTCGCGTCACGATCATGATGCCGCATCCGGAGCGCGTCGCATTGACGCGCCAGCACTCGTGGCATCCCGACGAGTGGGGAGAAGACGGACCCTGGATGCGCATGTTCCGCAACGCCCGTGTAGCGATCGGGTAACGTCTTCGCACGACGTGACCTACGCCGACGCGGCGTGGTCGTTTTCCGCCTCCGAGACGAAAAACCGTCGTACCTTGAGTGCGCGGGTCAGTTTTCCGTGGCGCACGAAGCACTGGTAGAACATGTCCTTGAGGACTTCGAGCAGGATGCCGGCCTGGGCGCGGTTCAGAAGCGGCAGCTCCTCGTGCGGGCCCGAACCGAACAGCACGGTCTTGATCGGTGCAAAGGACTCATCGTCGATGCCTGCGATGTCCTGCGCCACCAGGACCTCCTCGAACGCGCGCAGTTTGCCGCCTTCGCCCAGCATGTGGTACGCGCTGACCGCAGCTCGCCGGCACATCGACGCGAATGCGTTGAAGTTGTTGCCCGAGTAACAGCTCAGGGCTTCGCGAAACAGGACCTCGGTATGCTGGGGAAGATACGAGAACGCGAAGCGTTCCTTCGGTCGCTCCAGCTCGACGAAGTTGCGATACAGCTCGACCGTGTTTTCCGTGTATTCGCGAACCGCGAAACGCAGGAACACGGGCGCGCTGCAGGAATCGCACTTGTACACGAGGCCGACGTGCTTGGGCTTGTCGCGAAGCAGTAGCGATGCGTCGGGCACGGACTGCGGCTGCATGTGGGCGTAGACGCCGCAGTAGGGGCACTCGAGAGCGATGTTGTCCTCGAGTTCGCTTTTTATCCCCCGATCTCTGTCAATTACGATTGCCATATCGCTCTGTATTGTTTTTTTAGATCAGCAAAAACGAGTATGCACGCTAAATCGTCCTGCGCCATGTTACGTTGACATAATACCGGAATGATTGTTGCAGCCGGTTCGCGACATCGGTGCGGTCATGGCAGCCTGTTGAGATAGTATTTCAACAGACTGCTAAGCCTCGAGCCGTTTGTACCGAATGCGGTGGGGGCTGTCCGCGTCCGCACCGAGCCTGCGCCGCCGATCCGCTTCGTAATCGGCGTAGTTGCCGGCGAACCAGACGACGTCGGAGTTGCCTTCGAACGCGAGAATATGCGTCGCGATGCGGTCGAGAAACCAGCGGTCATGCGAGATCACGATGGCGCTGCCCGGAAACTCGAGCAGCGCTTCTTCGAGTGCGCGCAGGGTCTCGACGTCGAGGTCGTTGGTCGGCTCGTCGAGGAGCAGGAGGTTGCCGCCGGCCTTGAGCGTCTTCGCGAGGTGCACGCGGTTGCGCTCACCCCCCGACAACAGGCCGATCTTCTTCTGCTGGTCCTGGCCGCGGAAGTTGAAGCGGCCGACGTAGGCGCGAGACGAGGTTTCGTAGCTGCCGACCCTGATCTGGTCGAGGCCGTCGGAGATTTCTTCCCAGACCGTCTTGCTGTCGTCGAGAGCATCGCGCGACTGGTCGACAGCCGCCACCTCGACCGTATCGCCGAGGCGCAGCGATCCGTCATCCGGCTGTTCCTCGCCGGTGATCATGCGGAAGAACGTCGTCTTGCCGGCCCCGTTCGCGCCGATGACGCCGACGATGCCGCCGGGGGGCAGCTGGAAGCTCAGGCCGTCGATGAGCAGCTTGTCGCCGAAACCTTTCTTGAGATCTTCGACCTCCAGCACGACGTCGCCGAGCCGCGGTCCCGGCGGAATGTAGATTTCGTTGGTCTCGTTACGTTTCTGGTAGGCGGCCGACGACAGCTCCTCGAATTGCTTGAGTCGCGCCTTGGATTTCGCCTGGCGTCCTTTCGGATTGCTGCGCACCCACTCGAGTTCGTG
>JANQGP010000193.1 GCA_028277265.1 Woeseiaceae bacterium
AGACGGAAAAGTAGGTGTACTGGCGAATGTCTCGTTCTCCGAGCGCAACTTCAGTGAAGCGTCCAGCCACACTGACGGCTGGTTGCGTGATGATGCGGGTAGCGGAGCGTATAACGAATGGTGCTCAAACTATGACTGCACCGGCGTGCCGTACATTTATCGGTCGGTGAGCAATATCGGCGAAATCCAGCACTTTGAGCGAGAGCGTACCAACGGCGTGTTTGTAGCCCAGTTTGCACCAAACGATGACCTCGAAATAACGCTGGATTACGTCTTCTCCGATTTCGAGCTTGATTCGCTTCGATTCCAGACGGGTTTGTTCGGCGTCGTGGAAGGTGACACGGTCACAAACGTCGCCTTGGATGAGAATTACAGTGTGCTTCGAGTCACGCGTACAGATGGAGCCGGGAACCGAGCGGCCGACGCTCTTGCCCAGCAGAACCAGGTCAACATCGAGAACAAATCACTGGGACTGAACCTCAAATGGCACGCAAACGACAACCTGACGGTCACGTTCGATGCTCATGACTCCGAGGCAGTGAGTCAGCCCAACCGGGAGCTGAATGAACGTCTCTACCTTATCCAGGGGCCGTATGGCGCTGTCTACGATCTGACCTACAGTGGCGCCGGGGTCGATATTTCTGTCGATAATTCGGGGGCGTGGCGCGGCACCTGCCAGTTCGGAATCGACGATCCCGGTGGTTTCGGCTTTGTAGGCGAACTCGGTTCGGACGTGCTTGGTTGTAGCAGGGCAAGTTATGCCGGTTTCCAGGATCCGAGTGGTTTCTCCCCGCTGGGCACCGTTCTCCGTACCATTGCAATCGACAACACGGTCGAACAGTTCCAACTCGATGCGACCTGGAGCTTCGATGAGACGACGTTGAGTGTGGGAGCGTCCTTTACAGATTACGGCGTTGAGACACTTGCGACGAACACGGGCTTCCAGTTCCAGGGCCTGTATCCCTGTTTTGAGTGCGATGTCCATATTTCCGCGCCCGTTCCTACCGGCGCGCCCAGTGGCTTCCTGACGACCAATGAGGTCGATTTCGACGGCTTCCTCAATGCACCGCGTCCCGCGTTTCTGGGGCAGGATTTTGCCGATCTGACGTGTTGTGGCGATGGCACTGTGCCGGCAGGCAGCAACTTTGCGATGCCTGACGACCTGCTTCTTGCGGCTTTCCCGCCGCAATTCTTCGGCAGTTCCGAAGAGTCGACGGCGTTCTACATCAATCTGAATCATGAATTTGAACTCGGCAACCTGCCTGCAGGTATTTCGGCAGGATTGCGATATGAGACAACCGATGTTACAGGTTCGGCATTCCAGAACTTCCCGTTACGCCTGCAGGTTACGTCAACCACGGAAGGACAGGTAATCCCCGGCCCGGAGGACACTTTCCTCACCATAGAAGGTGATTACTCGGTATTTCTGCCAGCGCTGGATTTTCGTATCGAGCCTCGGGAGGATCATGTCCTGAGGTTCTCCTATGGCAGGAGCATCGCACGTCCTGATCTGAACGGACTGCGTCCCCTTACGACAGTCAGTGACTATCGCCCGGGCGTAGCGACCGCTTCGTCCGGTAATCCTGACCTGAATCCTTACCTGGCAGACAACTTCGACCTGTCCTGGGAGTGGTACTACGACGATGGGTCCTACGTTTCTGTGGCCTATTTCTTCAAGCAGATCGACGACTACATTGGCACGCGCGTATTCCAGGAAGAGATTCTTGATGCGAACGGTGAGCCGTTGCGGACTCCGGAAGCGCGTTTTGATCCAAGCTTGAATCCCAGTGTTCCGGTCACCAGCGAGCCCACCGACCCGATCGTGATTTGGGATGTGACGCGACTGGTGAACACTGACGAACGTGAAGTCGACGGGCTTGAGCTGGCCGTCCAGCATCTCTTCGGCGATACCGGTTTCGGCATGCAGGCGAACTACACCGTCGTTGACAGTGACGCGGAATTCGACCCGAATGAGTTCGGTAGCCAGGCTATCCTGATCGGCCTCAGCGACTCCTGGAACCTGGTTGGCTTCTACGAGAACGACCTGTTCTCGGTTCGTGTCGCGGCCAACTACCGCGACGAGTTCCTGTTTGCCACCAACCAGCTCAGAGCGACCAACGAACCGGTTTACTTCGACGAGTTCCTGCAGGTCGACCTGAGTGCCTCGTGGTTTATCAACGACAGGTTCACTGCGAACTTCGAAGTGCTCAACATGACGGGCGAAGACCAGCTTCAAACCGGTCGTTACGCCAATCAGTTCCTGTTCGAGAACGTTCAGGACCCGAGATACATTCTTGGGTTGCGAGCTCAGTTCTGAACCTGCCGCCGCGCGAATTTGCGGCTGGATGATGGAACGCGGCCGCGCCTCAGTGCGCGGCCGCTGTCACTTCAGGCGTACGAAATGAATATCAGCGAGCTCAGGAACGACTTCGATCGTGACGGCTACATCGTCATCGAGAACTTCTTCGATGACGCAATTATGGGCCACCTCGACGGCGTGATTCGCGCCTACTACGGGGACAACCCCGACTTCTGGCACAACGACGAGTTCATGGAAAAGTCGTACACGGAGGTCGTC
>JANQGP010000206.1 GCA_028277265.1 Woeseiaceae bacterium
TAGAAGTCCAGTGAGGCGTCGACATCCGTTACGCGCACCATGGTGTGCAGGTATTTCATCGTCTTGCTCCGCGTTCCGCTTGGTCGCACAATGTTCAACCATCGTTACGTCGCGGGCAAGCTAAAGCCGTGAACGGCATCCGCACAATCACACTCGATCTCGACGACACGCTGTGGGACGTCCTCCCGGTCATCCAGCGTGCCGAGAAACGCCTGTACGACTGGCTCGGCGAAAACTACCCTGCGATCACGGAGTTGTTTGCGATGGAGGAGATGCGCATCCTGCGCAAGCAGATTCTCGAGAAACACCATGACAAGGTTCACGACCTGACGTTCCTGCGCCGGACCGTATTGACCGAGGCAGCGACGGCAGCAGGCTACCGGGTTTTCGCCGTCGACGAGGCGTTCGCCGTATTCGACGAGGTGCGCAACGATATCGACCTGTTCCCCGAGTCCAGGCCCGCGCTCGAAGCGCTGTCCGAACGCTTCAGGCTGATTGCCGTTACAAACGGCAATGCGAATCTCGAGATGATCGGTATCGACGACCTCTTCGACGGTCACGTCAACGCCGCGATGGCCGGTGTGGGCAAACCGGCCCGGCCCATTTTCGACGCGGCCGTCGAAGTCGGCGGTGCCAGCCGGGCCGAGACCGTTCACGTGGGCGACCATCCGCTCTACGATGTGCAGGGTGCACGCGAAGCCGGCCTGCGCACGGTCTGGGTCAACCGCAACGGGGACGAGTGGCCGGCAGAGTACGCTGCACCCGACGCCGAAGTGAACAACGTGGGCGAACTCGTGGGCCTTTTCGCCGGGGAAGCCTGACTACTATTTCAGCAGACTGCCGATGACCGCGAACGCGCATCCGATCATTCTCTATATCCCGGGTCTCCTGCCCAAGCCCGAGCCCGAACTGCATCGCGACGCACTGATGCGTTGCCTGCTCGCCGGCGTGGAACGACTGGACGCCGACGTCGCGGAGGAGATTCGAGGCATGCCCGGCGCGTTCGATGTCGTTTCCTGGACTTACGATTTCTATCGGGTCCACCGCGACATCGCGCTGGACGTGTCCTCGATCGAGCGCGCCATCGAACAGGAGGGGCCGGCACCCGCCGATGTCGCCGAGGCGGCATCATGGAAGCGCAGACTGACACGATGGATCTACACGCTCGGCGACCTGATGCCGTTCCTGATCCCGCACGTTGCGAGCGAACGCATGGAAGTACACCTGCGCGACCTCCGCCGCTATCTTCGGGATGCCAACGGCATCGCTTCACACACGCGGCGCATGCTCAAGGTGCCCTTGCGTGCCGCGACCCGGGCAGGGCACCCGGTACTGCTCATCGCGCACAGCATGGGATCGGTGATTGCGTACGACAGCCTTTGGGAGCTGACACATCGGAGCCGCGATCGAGTCGTCGTCGACCTGTTGCTGACAATGGGAAGCCCGCTCGGACAGCGCTACATGCAAAAGCGCCTCAAGGGCGCGCGCAACAGCGGTCACGACCGCTACCCGAACAACGTGCTCCACTGGAAGAACCTGGCGGCCATCGGCGACCTTACCGCGCTCGATCCCTACCTGACCGACGACTTCGTGGAGATGCTGGAGCTCGGCATCCTGCAGTCAATGGACGATACGGCCGTACATACGCATTTTCGGCTCGACGGCGAACTGAACGTACATTCGGAATACGGCTACCTCGTCAACCAGACGACCGCCCGGATCGTCGTCGACTGGTGGCGCGCTATTGGGCGTCCGGATTCGGCTTGATGACGATGTCGATGCGCCGATTCCGCGCGCGTCCCGATTCGGTTTCGTTGCTCGCGACCGGACGCGTTTCGCCGTACCCCGTCGCGATCAGCCGGTAGGTCGGAATGCGCATCGCATTGATCATGTACTGCTGAACCGACTCCGCGCGTTCCTGAGAGAGCTTCTGGTTCAGGTCGTCGCCGCCGTGCGAATCGGTGTGGCCTTCGATGATCAGTTCGCTGCGCGGGAAGACGTCGATCGCTTTCTCCACCTTGGCGAGCAGATCGAAGTTCTCGGGCTTGATCTGTGAAGCGCCGCTGTCGAAGCTGAGACCGACGAGGCGCAGGATCACGTTGTTTCCCTGGCGGAATACGCGCGCCTCCTCGGACGAGAACATCTTCTCGACCTGCTCGAACTGCTGCTTGACGCGAGCCTGGGCTTCGAGGCGCTGGATCAGCGCGGCACGTTCGGCCGTGGCGCCGCCGAGGCGTTCGTCCAGCGCGCGCAGTTCCTCTTCCATGTCGGCAATTCGGATCTCGTTGTCCGCCTTCTCCTGGCGGAGCTCCTGCAGCTCTTTCGCCTGGGCTTCGAAATAGTTGACGAGCTCGGCCGTAAGCGCTTCCGGCCCCGACTCCATCTCCGGGACGATGTCGGCCACGCCCGCGATCTGTCGCAGCGGCGCCTCCCATTGCAGCACGAGTTGCTCGGCCGTCAGGTCGCGGTCGCGCACCTTGCGGACGATCTCTGAAAGATAGATCGCATGCTTGGCTTCGTAGTTGGCCTGGCGCGCGAGGCTCCGCGGCAGGTCGGTGTCGTAGCGGTTCTCGTTGAGTTCGCGCTCCGCGTCCGCGAGCAGC
>JANQGP010000216.1 GCA_028277265.1 Woeseiaceae bacterium
ATCATCGTCCTCACGGGGGACTGCAGGGCCGGACCCCGTATGAACGACTGGTCGAAAAATCGAGAGCTGTCGTGTCACCGGGGTCTTGAGACCCTACAAGAAAAGCCAATCACTTAGCGGCGGTTGGCTTTCTTTCTTAAGATCCCAGCAGGGAATATTCGAGAGTTTGGGGAATATTTCGGGGTCAAGCGACGGTTGGCACGAGGTCGGGCATCCCATCCCAGGTGCGTCCGTCAAGTAGTCTGCCATTGTTCTTCTTAGACCGTCGTTCGCCGTCTGGGCTCCAGGTTCCCCACTGCTTGAAGAAGAACTCGACCTTTTGATGTCTGCACTGGTCTCGCAGCGATCTTACCCAGTCAATTTCCATTGGACGGGCTTTGTGTCCTGATTCCCCGCCGACGATGACCCAGGAAATTCCGCGCAAATCTATCGACCCAATGTCCTCTAACAGAGGTTCAATCGACAAAAATCTCACGGCAGATTTGACGCTACGAAGCTCGTCGATTCGCGGAACCCCGTGGCGCCTATTCTCTACGCTCGTTCCCATCCAAGCGTTAGCTGGGATATTTCGAGCCCCCATCACTCCCTCAATCAGGTGTGGGCGCTTGGTTAGTATTTGGAATACATGCTGCGGACATCTTTCAATCGTATCGAACACGTCGTGAACAAAATGCTGATCCACCTGTGGGTGAAACAGATCACTCATTGAATTGACGAAATACATTGTCGCCTTCTTTCGAGTAGACGGTTCGTCCAGTCTGTTCGGAAGGGCCTTGACAACGGTGAATGGGTCCTCGTAGCCAGCTACACCAATTGCCCGTAGACGTCGAGACATTACCTCTGCGTAGCAGTTCTTGCATCCTGGCGAAATCTTTGTGCAACCAACAACCGGATTCCACGTTTGTTCCGTCCACTCGATTCGACTTGTAGCCATCCCGATTCCCTATAGAAGTTGTCTTTGTCCACTAACGTTCCGAATGGATTCCCAGAAACTATTCGCCAACCCGCTTCGAGACGCGAACACAAGCCAATATAGATTCTGGTTTTTCGGGCCCGTTACTTGCTCGATTCCCTTTGCAGTCTCCATATGCTGATTTCGGATCAAAGACATCCAATGGTCAATTACAGCGTGGCGCATTTCAGTTGGAGTCTGTCGGGCTTCGTCGACAACATCGCGCCATCCTGGCGCAAACTCATCTAGCTGCACATTTGATTCAGCCAAATAGTTGCCCATATTGCGTTGCAAATCTTGAGTGCTGACATGGATAATGAAGTCCATTCGCTTTTCCGCGCACAGACGCTCTATTACTGAGAACGGCAAAGCCCCTAAACTGTACGGGTCCAAAAACGCGACATTTAGCGCTCCCGGACGAAGATACCGACACGCATCGTGAACGGTGTCAGATGCAGGCCCAACCAACCCGTGCGCGTTGCCACCAGCATCTCGAATGCGGGAAACGCAGGCGTTCACGTAGTCCTGATTTACATCAGCAACAACAACGTCGGAGAAGGCGGTACTTCTAGCCTGGCTTGAGCGAAATGCCGCGAGGGTGCCGCCGTCGATCAACCGATCTGTGTACTTGATACGACACCGACCCGGCCCAGAGAATAGATCAATCAGTGGTGCGCCAACCCTATTGACGAACTTCCGCCTAGCTGCGCGGCTGATGTCAACGTACTTTACCAACCGTTCATGTTTGTCTTCCGACCAAGCACCGACGCACATGACTGGCATGTTGTCGTCCGGATCGGCAATGCTGCATGACCCATCTTTGGGGTTGTACTTCCCATTCACAGGACAACGAGCGCATTCTCTCGACGACGTCAATTTGCTACCTAAGTGGAGTATATTCGCAAGTGTGGCATCCGGTTTATGACGGCGCAACGAGTCGCGAACTCATCTCAATGGTTTCACCGTTCCAGGCTTGACCCGATAGACTCTGTCCGTGATTTCCGCGCTAGCATTGCCTAGTCGAATTTGAGCAACCGATTCGTCTTCTTCGTCAGTTGCAGACTTTCTACGAAAGTCTCTGAATTCGAATCTCTCGATGAATGAGTCCGCGGACTCGTCCGTCGCCTTCTTCATCAGCCGATTCCAGACGCTATCAAACCCGTTCTTCGCGTAGGGCTTGCCCTTGCGATTGCATACAATCGACTGTCGAAATCTCGGCGACGTCAGCTCGGAGGCCTTTGAGCAGGCTTCGAATTGCAGCGGAGCGGTGTCCGTCTGATCGGGGGAAGTCCATCAGCCACTTCAGATGATCATTGGAGCCAATCAATAGGACAGCTGATAGAGCCGAGCCATTGAGTTAGAGCCGGTTTGTCTGTCTTACGTACCTCGCTACGAACCTAGTGGTCCTGACTCCTGGCGAATCTTCAGTGCTTCCGGCCGCAAGTGCGTATATCTGCTCAACGTCCCCCAGCTCTCGTGCAGCGTGAACTGATGCACCTCGACAATGGAATAGCCGGCCTCGAACAGTCGGCTCGTGGCTTCGTGCCTTAGGTCGTGAAAGCGAAGGTCGTGAATATCCAGCATCTTGCAGGCCCGGCGGAACGCGGCGCCGACAGATCTGGCTTCGAACGGAAAGATCCGCTGTCTGTCGTGTTGCTGTCGGCAAACGATAGCCCAGGCCTGTGGCGTGTACTTGAAACGCCTAAACAGGCCCCGGTCGGTCGGGTGCTTGATGTTTCTCACTATGCCGGTCTGTGACTCATCATCGTTATCGCTAAGAAGAAGACCGGTAATCTCGCTTTGTCGCCGGGCCGAATGGATGGCGAACCACATAATGTCGCTCATCGGAATACTGAACCGCCGCCGTTCCTTTTGAACAAAGTACTCAGTGAGGGCATCCAGCTCGTCAGCCGTCGGTCGCCGAGTCCGCCGATTGGCCTTGGCTATCATCTTTTCGGCCTTGAGGACTTCGCCGGCATCCTCGATCACGGAAAGATCGAAAGAAACGTTCCATGCGGCTCGCGCGTATCTCAGGATTACTCTCAGCCAGACGAGGTCGTTATTCGCTGTGGACGGGCCGGCGCCGGCCTGGCGGCGGGCCCGAATATGGGCAATCACATCCGACGACTTGAGCTCCCGGGCGTCCATTCGCGAGATATCGCATTTCTCGAGAAACCGGATACTACTCGCCTTGCTGCGGCCCATCGGGCGTACCTCGGAGATTTCCTCGCGATACTTCTTCAAGAGATCGCGAAGGGTAGTGCTTGTAACAGGGCGACTGCCGTTGATTGGCGGTTCGGTTTTCGCGAGCGCCTTTTCGCGAGATTCTGCCCAGGTCTTCGCCAGCGCGCGCCGGTCGAAGGTTCGGGACTCGCGATGGACGAGGGTACCGTCGCGTTTGATTCTAATTTCAGCGAGAAAGGCTACACTGCCATCGCTGCGTTGACGGGTTCGAATTGTTGCCATTGGGAGTTTCCAAAACGCTCAATAAAGTGCGACATGGAACCCGGTTTTCGGTGCGACAAAGTGCGACATGCGCGCATCGATGAGCGAAAAGGGCGACATTGGGCACAAAATGAGTACAAAATAGACACGAATAACTAATTGATTTAAAAAGACAATATGCCCAAGGAACAAGGAATGCAAACATCGTCGCCCGTGTCGGTCGCTCCCATGATGGACTGGACAGACCGGCACTGTCGCTACTTCCTGCGCCTGCTGAGTCCGTCCGCACTGTTGTACACCGAGATGGTGACGGCGGCGGCAGTCGTGCACGGCGACGCCGATCGCCTGCTGCGGCACAGCGACGAAGAGCACCCCGTCGCGCTGCAACTCGGGGGCAGCGACCCGGACTGGATGGCGCAGGCAACGGCGATGGCGGCGAAGTACGCATACGATGAGATCAACATCAACGTCGGCTGCCCGAGCGATCGGGTGCAAAGCGGTCAATTCGGCGCGTGCCTGATGGCCAGGCCCGGACTCGTGGCAGATTGCTACAAGGCGATGCAGGCGGAAACGGATGCTCCGGTGACGGTCAAGTCGCGTATCGGTATTGACGACCAGGACAGCGAGGCGTTCCTGCGCGCGTTTGTCGAACCGGTCGTTGCGGCCGGGTGCCGCAAGTTCGTCATCCATGCGCGTATCGCGATACTCGAAGGCCTGAGCCCCAAAGAAAACCGGACGGTCCCGCCGCTCAATTACGAGCGCGTCTACGCGCTCAAACGCGACTTTCCGGAGCTCGAGATCGTGGTTAACGGCGGGTTAACCGATCTCGAGAGCGTCAACGCGGCCCTCGAGCACGTCGACGGCGTCATGATCGGCCGGCAGGCCTATCACCAGCCGTACTTCCTGGCCGAACTCGAGGCGCATTTCGACAGCACGTGGTCGGCGCCGACGCGTGCGCGAATCGTCGAACGCATGTTGCCGTACGTCGAGCAGGAACTCGCCCGGGGCACAACGCTAAATAGCATGTCGCGCCACATGCTGGGCCTGTTTGCGGGCCGGCCCGGGGCGCGAGCCTGGCGGCGATACATAAGCGAGCATGCACACCGTCCGGGCGCAGGCAGTGAGGTGTTGATCAACGCACTAAACGCTATGCCTCCTGCGGCCCGGCCGGATACAATGCATGCCCCGGGCAAGAACGACAGGATCCAACACGGAACATGAGCGCCAAATCCGCCAGCAAGCAACCGACCATGGCCGAGCAGGCCGACATCCACGAGCTTTACGAGATTTCCGTCCAGAACGTCGAGAACGAGATCGAGTTCCTGCAGACGACATTCCGGTCGTTGACAGGCCGGACAGCGCATCTTTTCCGCGAAGACTTCTGCGGGACGGCCAGCGCGTCGTGCCAGTGGGTGCGCCAGGGTGAGGAATTCCAGGCGATCGGCGTCGACATCGATCCGTCCGTACTGGAATGGGGTCGCGTGCATCGCGTTGGCAAACTGGACCCGCAGGACCGTGCGCGTGTCAGCCTGATCGAATCCGATGTCATGGATGTCGAGACGCCCAAGGTCGATTTACTCGCCGCGTTCAATTTCAGCTACTTCATTTTCGATACGCGCGATGCACTACGCGCCTATTTCAGGCGCGCCCATGACGCGATCAAGGACGACGGCGTGTTCTTCTGCGACATGTTCGGCGGGCCGGAGGCGCAGGAGGAAACGCGCGAGAAGACCAAGCACAAGAAGCACGGTTTTACGTACATCTGGCATCAAGCCGAATTCCATCCCGTGACGAACTACATTCGTTGCCATATTCACTTCAAGTTCAAGGACGGCTCGAAACTCAGGAAGGCGTTTACCTACGACTGGCGGCTCTGGTCGGCACCGGAAATTCGCGAGCTGCTGCTCGAGGCCGGTTTCCGCAAAGCGACCGTCTACTGGGAGGGCGAGGACGAGGACGGTGAAGGCAACGGCGAGTTCACGCCGGACGAAAGAGGCGAGGCCGACCTTGCGTGGATCGCCTATATCGTGGCTGAAAAATAGTAGTATTATTAACTGCTTGGGCTAAGGGCTTGTGAACCGCGTTATGGCAAAGGATCTTGAAGTCGCTATTGTGTTCGCGGATGTCGTCGGCAGCACGCAGCTATACGACAAATTTGGCGACACCAAGGCCAGCGAGACGGTCGCCCACTGTCTGGACGTCATGAAAGACGCGACCTATCAGTTCAGCGGCACGGTGATCAAGACGATTGGCGACGAGGTGATGTCAACGTTCAATACCGTCGACGAGGCGATGGGCGCGGCCGTCATGATGCAGACCCGCGTAACGTCCGAGACCAAGGAAGCCGGAATTCCGGTGTCGATTCGCATCGGCTGCCACTACGGTCCGGTCGTCCAGGAACAGAACGATATCTTCGGCGCTGCCGTGCACACCGCGAATCGCATGACCTCGCAGGCCAAGGCACGGCAGATCGTCATTTCGGGGTTTACGGTCGAACAGATGAGCCCCGAGCTTCGCAAGCAGACGCGGCAGATCGACGTGGCCACCGTGCGCGGGCGCCTCGACGAGGTCGCATTGTACGAGCTTGTCTGGCAGCCGGAGGAGGCGACCAGCATGCTGCCGACGATCGAATGGGAAAGCCGCGATCGCCGCGCCTCGAAATTGCTGCTCAATTTCCGTGACACGACGATTGAAATCTCTGATCAGCGCAAGTCGATCAACATGGGCCGTGCCGACGACAACGATCTCGTTGTCAAAGGCAATCTGATTTCGAGAATCCATGCGAAGATCGAGATGCGGCGAGGCAAGTTCGTGCTCGTCGACCAGAGCACCAACGGCACTTTCCTGCAGGACGTGCAGGGCAACGAGACATTCGTGCGCCGTGACTCGACAGAGCTCGGCGGCGAGGGAACGATTGGCCTCGGGCGGGCCGAGAAAGCCGGTTCGACCCTGGCGATCTACTACAAGACGCTCGACTGAAGTAAAGGGACGGTATACGTAATCGATGGCGGACATCAATGTCCGCCATCGATTACGTATACCGTCCCTGAATTTTTACGAGGCCTTGGCGAGCTGGTCGTCGAGGGCTTGTGAAATGACCTTGTGCTGGCGACGCAGTTCGTCGGGCAGGCGATCGCCATAGCTCTCGAGATATTCGATCACCGACTGCATTTCCGCACGCCACTGCTCGGTGTCGACGGTCAACAGTTCGTCCAGTGTTGCCGGATCGATCTCGAGGGCGTCCGTGTTCAGATCACCCGCGTGCGGCAGGAAACCGATCGGCGTTTCGTGGGCGCCGGCGCGGTTTTCGCAGCGTTCGATGATCCACTCCAGTACGCGAAGGTTCTCGCCGAAGCCGGGCCACAGGAATTCGCCGTCATCGTTCTGGCGGAACCAGTTGACGTGAAAGATCTTCGGCAGGTGCTCGGACTTCTCGGGAAAAGACAGCCAGTGCGCCCAGTAGTCGGCGAAGTTATAGCCGCAGAAGGGCTTCATGGCCATCGGGTCGCGGCGAACCACGCCCACGTCGCCGACCATAGCCGCAGTCGTTTCGGACGCTGTGCTGGCGCCGACGAGTACGCCATGGTTCCAGTCCTTGGCCTCGTAGACGAGCGGGGCAACCTGCTTGCGTCGACCGCCGAAAACGATCGCCGAGATGGGCACGCCTTCGGGCGCGTCCGCGAGCGCCGAGTAGGACGGATTGTTCGTCGCGGCTACCGTGAAGCGCGAGTTCGGATGGGCGGCGGGCCCGTTGGCGGCGTCGTAGTCGCGTCCCCGCCAGTCCTTCGCCGGCTCGCCGGATTTCTTGCCTTCCCACCACGGCTGGTTGTCAGCCGTTGTTGCGACGTTCGTGAAGATCGCGTCGTGTTTGATCATGTCGTACGCGTTCTTGTTGGTCTTCTTGTTCGTTCCCGGAACGACGCCGAAGTAGCCGGACTCGGGATTGATGGCGCGCAGCTTGCCGCCTTCATCGAGATGCAGCCACGCGATGTCGTCGCCGAGAGTCCAGACCTTCCACCCCGGCATGGATTCCGGTGGGATCAGCATCGCGAGATTGGTCTTGCCGCAGGCTGACGGAAAAGCGCAGGCGACGTAGTGCACCGCGCCATCGGGATTCTCGAGGCCGACGATCAGCATGTGTTCGGCCAGCCAGCCTTCCTGGCGGCCCTGGTGGCTTGCAATCCTGAGCGCATGGCACTTCTTGCCGAGTAGCGCGTTGCCGCCGTATCCCGAGCCGTAGCTCTTGATCGAAAGCTCCTCGGGGAAATGCATAATGAAGCGACGATCGGGATCCAGTTCGCCGGTGGAGTGCAGGCCGCGCACGAACGTGCCTTCGCGTTCGATGCGTTCGAGCGCCCTGGTGCCCATGCGTGTCATCAGCTTCATGTTGATTACGACGTAGGGACTGTCCGTGATTTCGACGCCGCAGCGCGAGTAGGGCGAATCGATCGGTCCCATGCAATAGGGGATGACGTACATGACGCGTCCCTGCATACAGTTCTCGAACAGCGCATCCATCTGCTCGTGGGCATCGGCGGGCGGCATCCAGAGGTTGTTGGGACCCGCATCGTCCTGCTCCGGTGTACACACGAAGGTCAGGTGCTCCACGCGCGCCACGTCATTCGGGTCCGAAAGGTGCAGGAAGCATCCGGGATGCGTGTCCTGGTTCAGTTTCTTCAAGGTGCCGGTCACGAGCATGAATTCGACGAGGTCCTGGTACTCCTCGTTGGAGCCTGTGCACCAGTGAACAGCTTCGGGTTGAGTATGAGCAGCGACCTGGTCTACCCAGGCCTGCAACGCCTCTAGCTTGCTTGTCATTACAGGGGTCTCTGTTTAGGGACGCAGGCGGCGCTGCCGTCCTGCTATAAAAAGGAGCCACATTTTATAACGACCAGCGCCGGTTGGTTACAGGCGAAAACGTTTACATGCGGCTAATTCGTCTACCGTTTTTGCGGTAGCCCGTTATTCTCCGGGCGCGATGGGGAGGCGGTCCGGAATCAGTCGCAGAGACGCGCGACGCCGCTTTCGAGCGTGGCTTCGAAGCTGTGATGGACCTCGAGACGCCGCCAGATTTCGCCGGATTCGGCGTTCGCATCGAAGTGCCATTCGACGACGTCGATCCGATCGCACGCGCCGGCGCCCTGGTTATTGACGAATGCGAGCAACAGTGTCTGCCGCAGCGAGCCGGGCGTAGTGCCTGAACGCGACTCGATGACCTTCTTGTGCGAGACATTGAACCACGCGAACTGCCACAGGTACTCGGTGAAGTCGCGCAGCCGCGTGCCGGACAAAACAGCGGGATCGATGCGGCCAGCGTAGCCGTCCGGCAGATTCCGGTCGACACCGTCGCGGTTCGTGTGCTCGCACTTGAATACACGCGCAAATCCCGGTGACGTCGGAGTCGTCGCGTTGCCGACATCCTGTGTATAACTCAGTTCGCGAACGAACTCGAAGTATCGGTCCGTCTCGATCGACGTGACGAAGTAGCCGTTGACGGCTCGCGACGCATTGTCGGCTTCCTCCCATGCCTGCGCCTCGACGAGGTCGTCGGAGCACAGCTCGTACGACTGTGAGCTGTCGAGAACGTGATGGATCGTGTAGCTGCCGACGGTGTCGGCGCGAAGGTCGGCGAAAAAGCCGTCGGGTACGAAGTAATCCGGGTCGTAAGCCTTTGTGGCGATATCGGCATCGCTCGGCAACTGCGGTGCCGTGGCGGCCGGCGTCGCGGCGGGCTTGGTGCTTTCGGCCGATCCGGAGCCGCCACAGGCGGCGGCGAACAGGGCGATGAGAGGCAACAGGACCTGGTGAGAAGTCTTCATCCGGACAATCCGTATCCGCGGCCGCGCGGGATCAGTGCATCGATGCCACCCGCGCATTCGGAAAACTCGTGCGTCAGGCCGCGACGGGGCCCTTGCGCCAGATGCACAACTGCTCGGGCGCCTGGACACCCATTTTCACGCGGTTGTTACTCGACGAAAATATCGTAATCTCAATCGGACCATTGCTGAAGAGGTCGGCCAGCGTCATCGACGGGTCGATGTCTTCACCGGGCCTGATTTCAATGGACTCTGCGTCACGTCGGCTCACAATCAACATAGCTCAGTTTCCTTACATCACAACGGGATTCAGGCCTGTGCGAGCGAGCTGCGGTCAGTGTGACCCGCGGTGCTGCCGTTGCGGCCGTAGATACCGGTCCCGGGCGTTACGCCCCGGAGCACGGAGAGACTGGATTCGAACTGTTGCTGGCGCAGGCGGATGATCGCCCCGTTGGTCATGTTCAGCGCGCTGCTCTCGGCAGCGATGACCATCAGTTGCTCCCAACGACTGTTGATGGCGTCGTCCTGATCGCACCAGTCGATGAGCTCCTGCATTTGCCCGGCGGCGCCGGCGAAACCCAGGCTTTCGCACAATTCGATACGACGTGTGTCGAGTGCCTGCAGATGCTCGACGCAGGCGCTCTTGCCGGTCACGGCCGCCTGAAGGGCGTCTATGTCCCGGGCTTCGAGCGCATTACGTTCCGCCAGCAGGGATTCTTTCAGTCCGAGCGCATGGAAGATGCTGTCGCCGATGATGTCGACAGCCCGAGCGCGAACCTCGGCAGGAGCGGGAAGTGCCACGATCAGTCGCCCAGCGAGCGATCGAGGCGGATCATGGCCTCGGCGATCGCATCTGCGTCGATCTCGTAGTTGCCGTTCTCGATGGCGGACTTGATCTCGGCAACGCGTCCGGCATCGACGGCGGGCAGGCTTGCGAGCGATTTGTCGAGGCGCTCGAGAAGCTTGGCGCTGTTGGTCAGGTTCACCGTATCGCCGGCCGATGCCGCCTTCGGAGCCTTCCCGGGCGCCGCGGTATCCGCGGAGACCTTGCTCGTCGTGCCGGCCTCGCCGACCTTGTTGCCGATCTTCCCCAGTTGTCCCTGATCCATCGGACCGATCCTGTTTGTCATAACGTTTTAACCTCAACGATCATTGTTGCTAAGCCTCATATCGGCCATGGACGGCGATACTTTAGGCATTGCATGGAAAAAATTGCCGGCTGCCGACAGCAGCACCTCGACGTGTTCGCGGGAGCGGACGATACCCTCAACCACCCGCCCGGAATTCAGGTTTTCTACCCGGATTCGCTGGTTTAATGCCCCGTCCATCAATGCCTTACCGGTCATGCGCACGGAGATCCCGCCGCCTTTGGCGACGATCGTGACCGTCTGTCCGCGCCGCACGGCCGCGTCGGCCGCGAGCATTGCCGGCGTCAGCATGCGGCCGGCCAGGAGCTGAACCTTGAGTTTCTGCCCGGCGAGGGAAGCCGGGTCGCTGACGTACCCGGACACCACTCGCGACACGTCGCGGGGCTCGGCGACGAAATCGCCGGCCTTCAGTACATGCCCGCGCGGCAACGTGCGCTTCGCGACAAGCACGTTCTCGGTCACGACGACGTTGACCGGCACAAAGAGTTTCCAGGGCTTGCTGCCCGAACACCTTACTCCGACCACGGTGCGTGACGAAATCCGCGTCCCGGGACGAAGGAACGCCTCGATGGGACGATCGCAACGCGCGAGCCGGTGGCGCGGGTCGAGCGTCGCGGCCTGCGCGCTCGTGCGGTCGGCGGACTTACCGATGCGCTGCTGGAGGAACGCTTCCGCGGCGGCAGCAATCTCGGCGGTCGAATGCCAGTCCGTCCCGGCGGCGTTGGCATGGCAGAAGACGAGTACGAGGCCGGCCATGAACCCTGAGCGAGACCCGGGTACTCCGTCGGTTTCACGTCGGTGCCGCCACGGCGGCGTCAATTTCCTGACGATTTCCAAGCTGTTTCTCATCATCGCTTCCCGGCTCCGCGGGGACGACGGCCACGAATCTCGCGCTTTGCAGCCGGTGCCACCCAATCCTGTGTTGTCTGGTCGTCGGGATTGCTGCAATTGCCGTGCCAAACGCCGGGTGGTTTGTCTTCGGGGGGATTACGGGGGCTGCAGATCGTGTCCGCCCGGCGGCAAGTCTTTGCCGGACAGCGCCGGTCGATGCTTATCGGCCGGCCGGGCGAGTCCTTTAACGGACGGCCTTCGGGACTTGGCATGGCGATTGCATGATGCAGGGCAGGATTCAACCGGAAACGAGAAGCCATGGAATTTCCATCGCTTGGACAACACGAACAGGCACTCAAGGTTCGCGCGCTGCGCAACCGCGTATTGACGTCGAACATCGCCAACGCGGATACGCCGAATTACAAAGCGCGCGACATCGACTTCAGGGATGCGCTCAACAGCGCGCGCCAGGAGACCGTCAGCCTGAAGCGAACCAGCGAGCTGCACCAGCAGGCGTGGGGCACGACGAAGGACGGGGCGGCGATGATGTATCGCATCCCGACCCAGTCGACGCTTGATGGCAATACGGTCGAGATGGACGTGGAACAGGCGGCGTTCGCCGAGAACGCGCTGCAATACCGCGCGAGCCTCGCTTTCCTGGACGGCAGAATCCGCTCGCTCAAGTACGCACTCAAGGGAGGTGACTGATGTCCCTTTTCGATGTCTTCAATGTGGCCGGAACCGCGATGAACGCGCAGTCCGTCCGAATGAACACGAGCGCGAGCAACCTCGCGAACGCCGGTAACGTCAGCGGTGATCCGGACAAGGTCTACCGCGCGAGGCACCCGGTGTTCTCGACGTTCAGTGCAACGCTGGCACAGCAGCCGGGCCTCGAGGGCGTCCGCATCGACGGCATCTACGAGAGCGAGGCGCCGCTGCAGCTGCGTTACCAGCCGGATCATCCGGAAGCCGATGCCGATGGCAACGTCTACGCGACCAACGTCAACACGGTCGAGGAGATGGTCAACATGATGTCGGCATCGCGCTCGTACAAGAACAACGTCGAAATGATCAACACGACCAAGGATCTGCTGTTGCAGACCCTGTCGCTCGGACGCTAACAGGACATCGCCATGACAGGTATCGGACCCATAGACGATCTTTCGGCTTACGCCCCGCCGCCGCAGGCGGAACGCCGCGACCAGCTCGGCCAGGAAGACTTCCTGACGCTGATGATTGCCCAGTTCAGGAATCAGGACCCGTTCGAACCGATGGACAACGGCGAATTCCTGGGCCAGCTCGCGCAGTTCAGCACCGTGAACGGGATTGAATCGCTCAACTCGTCGTTCGGCGGCCTGTCGAGTGCCATGCAGGACAATCAGGCCCTGCAGGCGGCCGGCCTGGTCGGGCACAGGGTGCTCGCCGTAACGGACGTCGGGCATCTGGAGCGCGGCGACCCGATGCGCGGCGCGATCGAGCTGACGTCGAGCGCCGGCAGCGTACAGATCGACATCACGGATGAAACCGGCCAGCTCGTGCAGCGGCTCGATCTCGGACAACAGGCCGCGGGCCTGGTCGAATTCGAGTGGGACGGTGTTTCCGCGCAGGGCGAACGAGCGGAATCGGGTTTCTACCAGGTGTCGGCACGTGTTGTCCGGGGCCAGGACATCGAGAGCGTTCCGACCGTCATCGAATCACGCATCCAGAGCGTCACGCTGGGCCAGTTCGGCGGCGGCATGACGCTCAATCTCGAGGGTGGCCAGGCCATGCCGCTCGGACAGGTCTACCGGATCATCGGGTAACGAACAGGATTTTCGCAGGAGAGAAGACATGCCATTTGCAATCGCACTCAGTGGACTCAACGCCGCCTCGGCCGATCTCGGGGTCACGGCAAACAACGTAGCCAACGTCAACACGACGGGCTTCAAATCGTCGCGCGCCCAGTTTGCCGAAGTATTCGCCGTCGGTACACAGAGCGTCAGTTCCAGCGCATCCGGCAGTGGTGTGCGCATCTCGGCGATCGCCCAGCAGTTCACCCAGGGCAACATCGACTTCACGGACAACGCGCTCGACCTGGCGATCGGTGGTGAAGGATTCTTCGTCATCAGCGACAACGGTGCGCGTAGCTACACGCGTGCCGGCGCCTTCGGTGTCGACAACCAGGGTTTCGTCGTCAACGCACTGGGGGCACGCTTGCAAGCCTATCCGTATGCGGGTAACGGGCTGTTCAATACCGGCACGCCACAGGACCTGCAGCTCGAGATCGGTGCGAATCCGCCGGCGGCGACGACACGCGCCGCATTCGGCATCAATCTGCCGGCAAATGCGCCGGCCCCCGCGAACCCGGTATTCGACCCGACCGATCCGTCGAGTTTCAACCACACGACGTCGGTCACGGTCTACGACTCGCTGGGTGCCGCGCACACGGCCACGGTCTATTTCATCAAGGACGCCGTGCCGAACACCTGGAATACGCAGGTAGAGATCGACGGCACCCCGGTCGGCGGTGCGACGCCGGTCGTCTTCAACCCGGACGGCACGCTGAACACACCGGCAGGCGGTCTGATGCCGTTGGGCGCTTACGATCCCGGTACCGGCGCGACACCGATCACGATGGACCTCGACTTTGCGACGGCAACACAGTTCGGTAACAACTTCGGCGTGAACTCGCTGTCGCAGGACGGCTTCACGACGGGCCGCCTGACGGGCGTGAGCGTGGATGCCGAAGGGGTCGTCTTCGCACGCTTCACGAACGGCCAGTCGACGTCGCTCGGCAAACTCGCACTCGCGAATTTCGTGAACCCGCAGGGTTTGCAGCAGCTCGGCGATACGACCTGGGGCGAATCGTTCCAGTCGGGTGACGCGCTGCTCGGCGAGGCCGGAACGGCATCGTTCGGCAACATACAATCCGGCGCGCTCGAGTCGTCGAACGTCGATCTGACCGCACAGCTCGTCCAGATGATTACGGCGCAACGTAACTTCCAGGCGAACGCGCAGATGATCTCGACGGCCGACACGATCACGCAGACGGTCATCAATATCCGCTGATCGGGCCGACGACTGAGTATCGACCATGGATGAAATGATCTATCTCGCGATGACCGGGGCCAGGCAGACCGAGTACGCGCAGACCATCAACAGCAACAACCTGGCGAACGCCTCGACGACCGGGTTCAGGGCGGACCTGCACGCATTCAGTTCCGCGCCTGTCTACGGTCCCGGGGTCGAAACGCGGGTCAATGCGGTGGTCGATTCCTATGGCACCGACTTCTCGCAAGGACCCATCGCCAGCACGGGTCGCGATCTCGACATCGCGATCCAGGGCGAGGGGTTCATCGCCGTGCAGGCGCCCGACGGTACAGAAGCGTACACGCGCGCCGGCGACCTGCGGATGGAGCCGGGCGGTCTGCTGACGACAGGCGCGGGGCATCTCGTGCTCGGCGACGGCGGCCCGGTTGCCGTGCCGCCGCAGGCGAGCCTGCTGATCGGCAACGACGGCACGATCTCGATCCAGGCGCTCGGCCAGGGGCCCGAGACGCTCTCGCAGGTCGATCGCATCAAGCTCGTCAATCCCGACGTCTCCCGGTTGCAGAAGGGCCCGGATGGTCTGCTGCGTCTGCCGGACGGTGACGTCGCCGCTCCGGACGCCGGCGTGCAGATCACGTCGGGCGCGCTCGAGCAGAGCAACGTCAACGTTGCGAAGACACTCGTCAACATGATCGAACTGGCGCGCCAGTACGAAATGCAGGTCAACGTAATGAAATCGGCGGAGGAAAACGCCGACGCTGCCGCATCGCTGATGCGACTTGGATAAGCCGTCGCGAAGCGACAGGAGAAATTTATGAACCAGTCACTTTGGGTAGCCAAGACAGGACTCGACGCGCAGCAGACGCGAATGTCGGTCGTGTCGAACAATCTCGCCAACGTCAACACGACCGGCTTCAAGCAGGATCGTGCGGTCTTCGAGGACCTTCTCTACCAGAACGTTCGCCAGTCGGGCGGCAACACGTCGCAGGATACGATTCTGCCGTCGGGAATGAACCTCGGCACGGGTGTTCGCGTCGTCGCGACGGAGAAACTGTTCACGCAGGGTAGCGTCAATCAGACCGGGAATGCCATGGACGTCGCCATCAACGGCCGCGGGTTCTTCCAGATACTGAAGCCCAACGGCGATCTGGCCTATACGCGTGACGGCACGTTCCAGCTGAACGACCAGGGCCAGCTCGTGACCTCGAGCGGTTACACGGTACAGCCCGGCATCACGATTCCGGACGGTGCGCAGAGCATCACGATCGGTACCGACGGGGTCGTCTCCGTGAAGCTCGCCGGCCAGACGTCGCCGTCACAGGTCGGCACGCTCGAGATCTCGGACTTCATCAACCCGGTCGGCCTGCAGCCGATCGGCGAGAACCTCTACATCGAGACGGCATCGAGCGGCACGGCGCAGGCCGGTACGCCGGGACAGAACGGCCTGGGGCAGATCCAGCAGGGCGCGCTTGAGGGTTCGAACGTCAACGTCGTCGCGGAGCTCGTCAACATGATCGAAACGCAACGCGCCTACGAGATGAACTCGAAAGCGATCTCGACGAGCGATCAGATGATGCAATATGTCAACAATAACCTATAGTACAATGATTTATAAAGGGAAAATTCTAGTGCTTGTCGTCGCGACCCTCGGTTTCGCATCGGGCTGTATCACGATCCGGAAAGTCGACGACAGCTACGAGCCGCCGCATCCGGCAGCGCCGGTCTACGGGACACCGACCGCGGGCGCGATCTATAACGATGGCGCCGACGTGCGGCTGTTCGAGGATCGCAAGGCCGGACGCGTCGGTGACATCCTGACCGTGCGCCTGCAGGAACGCACCAATGCCAGCAAGAACTCGGCGACGTCGACGTCCAAGGCGACCGACGTCGAACTCGCGAATCCGGTGGTATCCGGTACCAGCATCACGACCAACGGAATTCCGCTGTTCCAGGGTACGCTGAGCGGCGATTCGACGTTCGACGGCGCCGGGTCGAGCAGCCAGAGCAACAGCCTGCTCGGCGACATTACAGTGACCGTCGTGGACCGCCTGCCCAACGGCAACCTGGTCATTCGCGGCGAAAAATGGGTGACGTTGAACCAGGGACGCGAGTTCATTCGCCTGTCGGGCATCATCCGTCCCGACGATATCGAGCCCGACAACTCGCTGTATTCGTACCGTATCGCCGATGCCCAGATCACTTACAGCAGCAAGGGCGTCCTTGCCGACGCGAACCGCATGGGCTTCATCTCGCGGTTCTTCAATTCCGTATTCCACCCGTACTGATCCGAGGACATACCATGGCAAAGACAGCGAAAGTACGGGTTACGCTCAGGCACCTGCTGCTCGTGACGGTCTTCTGCATCGCGTTCTTCACGGAGCAGGCGATGGCCGACCGTGTCAAGGACCTGGCCAGCGTCGCGGGCGTGCGTGACAATCAGCTTGCAGGCTACGGTCTCGTGGTCGGCCTCAATGGCACAGGCGACCAGACGACCCAGACACCGTTCACCGTGCAGAGCATCGTCAACATGCTCGTGCAGTTCGGCGTGACGATACCGCCGGGCACGAGCATGCAGCTCAAGAACGTCGCGGCTGTGACCGTGCACGCCGAGCTGCCGCCATTCGCGAAACCCGGCCAGACGATCGACGTGACGGTTTCCTCGATCGGGAACGCCAAGAGCCTGCGTGGCGGTAGCCTGTTGATGGCGCCGATGCGCGGCGCCGACGGCAACGTCTACGCGATCGCCCAGGGAAACCTTGTCGTGGGCGGCTTCGGTGCATCGGGCAACGACGGCTCGAGTGTGACGGTCAATATTCCGAGTGCCGGGCGCATCCCGAACGGCGCGACCGTCGAACGGGCGGTCGCCAGTGATTTCCTGACGCGCGAGAACATCGTGCTGAACCTGCATTCTCCGGACTTCACGACGTCGAAGCGCCTCGCGGAGCAAATCAACGACACGATGGGGCCGGGTACGGCCGCGTCGGTCGACGCGGTCTCGGTGGCGGTACGCGCACCACAGGATCCGGGCATGCGAACGGCGTTTGTCGCCGCTCTCGAGGAGCTCGAAATCGAGCCCGGCGAGGTGCAGGCTCGCGTCATCGTCAATTCACGGACTGGCACTGTCGTGATCGGCTCCAATGTGCGCGTGTCGCCGGCTGCCGTATCCCACGGCTCCCTGGTCGTGACGATCAGCGAACGGCCTTTCGTGAGTCAGCCCGTCGCGCCTTTCAGCGATGCCGGCGAGACAGTTGCTTTGCCCGACTCCGACGTCACGATCCAGCAGGAGGAAGCCAGCATGTTTCTGTTCGAGCCGGGCACGAGCCTCAACGAGATCGTGCAGGCCGTGAACCAGGTAGGCGCGGCGCCGGGCGACCTCGTTGCCATTCTCGAAGCGCTCAAGCAGGCCGGCGCCTTGCGGGCAGAGCTCGTCGTGATATAGGCACCAAGGTGCGACGATGACCGCGGCAATCACCGATTTCAACCAGTACACGGGCATGCGCGCCGCCGCGGAGCGCAACGATCCGGCGGTGTTGCGTGACGTCGCCAGCCAGTTCGAGGCGCTTTTCGTTCAGCAGATGCTAAAGGGCATGCGCGATGCGTCGCTGGGCGACCCGCTGCTCGGCAACAGCGACCAGCTTGACATGTACCAGGAGATGATGGACCAGCAGCTGGCTGTCGAAATGTCGAGCGGGAAAGGAATAGGTCTTGCCGACATGCTCGTCCGCCAGCTCGGCGGCGATGCAGCCGCCAAGATCGGCCCGCCCGACCGCGACTTCCCGATACGCGTTCAGGAAGTGAACAACTGGCCTGATCCCGAAAGTTTCGCGAGGGAAGTCTGGCCCCATGCACAGCGCGCCGGCAGGCAGATCGGCGTCGCGCCCGAGGCCATCCTCGCTCAGGCCGCGCTCGAGACAGGCTGGGGTAAGCACGTGATGCCGGACATGCGGGGCGGAAACAGCTTCAATCTGTTCGGCATCAAGGCGGGCTTGTCCTGGCACGGCGACACGGCCATGCGGCGCACGATCGAATTCGAAGACGGTGTGCCGCAATACCAGCACGCGAGTTTCCGTGCCTATGGCGACATCGCCTCGACGATGGACGACTACACGTCGCTGCTTGCCGACAACCCCCGGTACGAGAGCGTGGTCGGCCGGGGCAACGATACCGACGGTTTCGCGGATGCGCTGCAGCAAAGCGGGTACGCCACCGACCCCGCGTACGCGCGAAAACTGAAGAACGTCATTGAGAGCCCGACGATGCAACGTGTCCTGTCGGGGTTAAAGAAACCCGCGTCAACGCCGATAGCCAACGGGCTGTCGGCACAGTCGCAGTGAACGCGTGCGGCTGACACGAGGGGAACGAGATGCCGGATATTCTGAATACCAGCCTGACGGGAATGCTCGCGTTCCAGCGCGCACTGGCCGTGACGAGCCACAATATCTCGAACGCGAATACGCCGGGCTACAGCCGCCAGGTCACGGATTTTTCAGCCCGTGTAGGCAGTGGCGAGGGCGGACTCTACATGGGCGGCGGCACCCAAATTGACCGTATCCGGCGCATGTACGACGCGATGCAGGTCGAGCAGTTGCGAAACTCGACGAGCGGTTTCGCGCGCTTCAATACGCTCGACAACCTCGCAAGCCGCATCGATACGTTTCTTGCCGATGCGGACACAGGCCTGAATTCGAGCCTGCAGTCCTATTTCAACGCGATCCAGGATCTCGGTAACGATCCGTCGTCGATCCCGACCCGGCAGGCGCTGATCGGCGAGGCGCAAGGGCTTGCCGCGAAGTTCCAGTCGCTCGACTCCCGGCTTGGCGAGCTCGAGGCCGAGGTCAATGATCGTCTCGAACTCACGATCGCCGATATCAACCGCCTCGCGGCGGGAATCGCCGACCTCAATGACCGGATAGCGTTGGCGAGTAACGCCGCCAGCCCGCCCAACGATCTGCTCGACCAGCGTGACAGGCTCGTGACCGAGCTGTCGGGACACGTGTCCCTGACGACCAACCTGCAGGACGACGGTACGTTGAGCGTGTTCATCGGCTCGGGCCAGTCGCTGGTGCTGGGCACGCAGGCGCAGCAACTCGGTGTCGGCGGCAGCGAGTTCGATCTGACCCGCATGGAGGTCTACTACGTCAGCCCGGCCGGAAATACGCCGCTCGATACGAGTTCGACCGGCGGCAACCTCGGAGGCTTGCTGGAATTCCGGTCGCGGATGCTCGATCCGGCGCGGCAGTCGCTCGGACAGACGGCCGTCGCCTTCGCGCAGTCGATGAACGGGCAACACGCGTCCGGCATGGACCCGCGCGGCAATCTCGGCGGCGATCTTTTCAGCGTGGCCGACCCGACCGTGCTGGTATCGAACCGAAACACCGGGACTCCGGCAGCGTCGGTGACGGTGTCGGATCTCGGCGATTACACGGGGGTCAACTACACGCTCGAGTACGATGGCGCCGGCTACGCGCTGACGCGCGACAATACGGGGGCAGCCATACCGATGACCGGCACGGGCACCGCCGCCGATCCGTTCGTGGCCGAGGGCCTCAGCATCGACGTGTCGGGCGGGACACCGGCCGCCGGCGATCGCCTTCTGATCCGTTCTGCGCAGGATGCGGCAGGCACGTTGCAAAGCGTCATCAGCGATCCTCAGAACATCGCAATTGCCGCGCCGACCCGTTCCAGCGCGTCACTGGGCAACACGGGCAATGCCGCGATCAGCCCGGCCATGGTGGCCGACGCATCCGATCCGGCGCTGCTCACCAGCGCCGTCATCGAGTTTACGAGCCCGACGAATTACCGGATCAACGGCGCCGGGAACTACACGTATACCGACGGAGATCCGATTGTCATCAACGGCAGCGAGGTGACGATTACCGGTTCGCCGTCTGCGGGCGACCGGTTCACGATTGAAGGCAACTACGGTGCGTCGGGCGACAACAGCAATGCCCTGATGATGACCGGTGTCCAGTCGAACGGCATCCTGGACGGCGGCTCGATCAGCATCAATGAAAACTACGGGCGCCTGGTATCGAGCGTCGGTGCGACGACGCACCAGATCAAGGCCGGCCGGGACGCGCAGGGCGTTGTCCTGGCGAATGCCGAGGATGCGGTGTTGGAGACGTCGGGGGTCAATCTCGATGAAGAAGCGGCAAACCTGATCAAGTACCAGCAGGCCTACCAGGCCGTGGCACAGGTGGTCAGTGTGGCGAACTCCCTGTTCGACACTCTTATTAACGCGACGAGCCGGTAAGATGCGGGTATCGACACTGGGATCGTTTCAGAACGGATTGGGCCTCATGCAGCGGCTGCAATCGGCGCTCGATCACACGCAGCGCCAGATTTCGAGTGGCCGCCGCATCCTGACGCCGTCAGACGACCCGGTCGCATCGGCGAGGGCGATCGGCATACGTGAATCAATCGCGCGCCTCGACCAGTTCGACCGCAACGCCAATGTCGCCACGAACCGGTTGGCGCAGGAAGAGATCGCGCTGCAGTCGGCAAACAACGTACTGCAGCGCGTGCGCGAGCTGGCGCTGCAGGCGAACAACGCCACGCAAAGCAACGAATCGCGCGAGCAGATTGCCGTCGAACTCGACGAGCTGCTCGACCAGCTCGTGCAGATTGCCAATCAGAAAGACGGCAACGGCGCATTCCTGTTTTCCGGCAATCTCGAGGACACGCAGCCCGTATCGCGCACGCCGTTCGGCTTCGTCTACAACGGTGACCAGGGACAGCGGTTCATCCAGATCGGCGAGGGCAGGCAGATCGCGGATGGCGACTCGGGCGCCGATGTGTTCTTCTCGATCAGGGACGGCAACGGCACGTTCCGCGGTTCCCCCGACGCAGGCAATACCGGTTCCGGAACCCTCGGAGCCAACAGCCTCGTCGACCCGAGTGCCTGGGTCGCCGATCAGTACACCGTGACCTTCAGTTCTCCCGACGTCTACGAAGTACGTGACGGTTCGGCACTGGTGGTGTCGATCGGTCCGTTCCAGCCGGGTGACACGATTTCGTTTCGCGGGATCGAATTCGCCATCGACGGCCAACCGGATACGGGCGACGAGTTCCTGATCGAGCCGAGCGGTAACGTCGACGCGTTTTCGGCCGTGGAACAGCTCGTTTCGGCGGTCCGAACGACCGTGTCGGACGACGCGTCGCGTGCGGCGCTGACGAACGGACTCAATGCCGGTCTGCAAAGCATTGATCAGGCGATCGGACGCGTTCTCGACGTCCGGACGCAAGTGGGCTCCAGGCTCTCGGCAATCGAGGGGCAGGTGGACGACAACGGCGCGCAGATATTGAACTATCGTGAGACTCTCGCCGGTCTCGAGGATCTGGACTACGCCGAGGCGCTGTCACAGCTGAGTCTTCAGGCGACGACGCTCGAGGCGGCCCAGCAGTCCTTTGTTCGCACCCAGTCCCTCTCTCTGTTCAATTACCTCTGACGGGAATCCCGACGCCGCGTGCACTGCGTCACAGATTCGCAAAATCGACCTAAAGATTTCCTTCGGCCTGACGGGGCGCCCGGCAAACTGGCGCTAAAGGTCCGTTGCTCCTGACCGATAACCCCACTGTACGGTGGTCTTGAATGGATATCGCGGCCATTGAAACGTCTCCGGCAGCGACTGCGAGACCGGGACAGATTTTTACATCAGGAGTAAAAGCAATGGCACAGACGATCAATACGAACGTCGCGTCGCTCAACGCACAGCGTAACCTGAGCCGTTCGCAGGGCATGATGAACACCGCCCTCGAGCGTCTTTCCACGGGTCTGCGCATCAACAGTGCGAAGGATGATGCAGCAGGTCTCGCGATTTCCGAGCGTTTCACGACGCAGATTCGCGGCCTGAACCAGGCCGTCCGTAATGCTTCGGACGGCATTTCCCTGGCCCAGACGACGGAAAGCGCGCTCGGCGAGCTGACCAACAACCTGCAGCGCATACGTGAGCTGGCGGTACAGTCGGCGAATGCCACGAACTCGGCTTCAGACCGCGTGGCGCTGAACGCAGAAGTGCAGGAGCGCATCGCCGAAGTCGATCGAATCGCGAAGCAGACCAACTTCAACGGCGTGAAGGTCCTCGACGGATCCTTCGGTACGGCGACGTTCCAGGTCGGCGCCAACGTCGGCGAAACGATTTCCGTTTCCCTGACGACGGACGTCACGGCCGGTGCGTTGGGC
>JANQGP010000268.1 GCA_028277265.1 Woeseiaceae bacterium
TCGTAGAAGTGCGTTCCCGGACCCGCTCGATTTCGAGCATAGAAGAGAGTTTTGCCTGGGTGACGAGCCAGGGGTAGGGCCTGAGGGCAATACCCGTGCGGGCACTGCCGCCAGGCCCTGATTTGGAGAACCGGATGTTCGGAAAAAAGCAACGCAGGCACACGGTCGTGGAGACGCTGATCGGACCCAACAGCAAGGTCAGTGGCGACCTGCATTTCCTGGGCGGCTGCCACATTGACGGGACGGTCAACGGCAACGTCACGGCCGATCCGGACACCGAGTCCGCACTCTCGATCAGCGATATCGGTAGCGTCGACGGCGGTGTGACCGTACCTTATGTCGTGCTCAACGGCATCGTGCGGGGCGACGTTTTCGCGAGCCAGCGCGTGGAACTCGGGCCGACGGCGCGTGTCATTGGCAATGTGTATTACAATCTCATCGAAATGGCGATTGGTGCCGAGATCAACGGCAAACTCGTACATCAGCCCGAAGGGCAGGTACCATTGCTGGAACAGACGCACCGAATTGACGAGGCGGCCAAAGCTGCAAACGAGTAGATATGGACACTGAGACGACAGGCGCACCACAGCTTCCGACCGGCATCGTGTTTACGGATGCGGCGGCGAGCAAGGTCAGCGAGCTGATAGCGGAAGAAGACAACCCCAACCTGATGTTGCGCGTGTTCATATCGGGCGGCGGTTGCTCGGGCTTCCAGTACGGGTTCACCTTCGATGAGGACATCGAGTACGGCGACAGCCAGGTCGAGAACCAGGGCGTTACGCTGCTGGTCGATCCTATGAGCGTACAGTACCTCATGGGTGCCGAGATCGATTACAAGGAAGACCTGCAGGGAGCGCAGTTCATCATCCGGAACCCGAATGCACAAACCACCTGCGGCTGCGGACAGTCTTTCACCGTCTGAGACCGCCCGGCCGGAAATCATCGCGGCCGTCGATCTCGGCTCCAACAGTTTTCACATGATCGTCGGCGAGCTGCGCCACGGGCAGCTCGCGGTCCTCGATCGCATTCGCGAGACTGTGCGTCTCGCCGAAGGCCTCTCCGACAAAGGGGACATCTCAACCGATGCCCGCAAGCGCGCGCTCGATTGTCTGTCCCGTTTCGGGGAACGGCTGCGAGACATGCACGCCAGCAACGTGCGCGCCGGTGGCACGAGCACCATTCGCCGGGCGCGCGAAGATACGGGATTCATGGTCGAAGCCGAGGCGGCGCTCGGTCACCCCATCGAGATCGTCTCGGGCATCGAGGAAGCGCGACTCATTTACAACGGTGTGACACACAGCCTGCCGCCGACCGAGGGCCTGCGTCTCGTCATGGATATCGGCGGTGGCAGCACCGAGCTGATCCTCGGTCGAGGTCCGCAGCCCCGCGCGCTCGAGAGCCTGCACATGGGCTGCGTGTCGATGACCGAGCGGTTCTTCCCCGATGGCCGGATTACTCGCGCGGGTTTCGACAAGGCGCGCGTGGCGGCCCAGCTCGAGTTGCGTCCGGTCAAGGCCTTCTTTCGCAATGCCGCGGACGTCGAGGCGATAGGTACCTCCGGTACGATTCGCGCGACGGAAACGGTTGCCGTCGCGCTGGGTATCTCCGAAGGTGGACTGACGCTTTCGCACGTCGAGCAGTTGATCGAACGCGTGCTGGAGTACGACTCGACAGGGCAACTGACGCTCGATGGTCTGTCGGAGCGGCGTGCACAGGTCTGGCCGGGCGGCTTGTCGATTCTTGCCGAGTTGCTCCAGGTGCTCGACATCGGGCTGCTGCACGTTTCCGATGGCGCGTTGCGCGAAGGCCTGCTGTACGACCTGCTCGGTCGATTGCAACACGAAGACGCGCGCGAACGCACGGTCAAGGCCATGATGTCCCGCTACCAGGTCGATGAGAAGCAGGCCGCACGCGTTGCACGAACGGCAGCGGAGCTTTACGCACAATGCAAGAAACAATGGGGTTTCTCGAAAAAGATAGCGGGCAACGTGCTGGACTGGGCCGCGCGCCTGCACGAGATCGGCCTCGACATTTCGCACGACGGGTACCAGCGGCACGGAGCGTATATCGCCGAACACGCGGATATGCCGGGCTTCCCGCGCGCCGAACAGCGATTCCTTGCCGCGCTGATCGGCGGGCAACGCCACCGCATCAGCAAGTCGGGTCTCAAGCTGTTGCCGGCGAACTGGCGCGAGCCAGCCTTGCGTCTCCTGATGCTGCTGCGCCTTGCAGTCCTGCTGAATCGGAGCCGCGCGTCGATCCCCCACGCGGACTTGCGGCTTCGAGTGACCGACGACAGTCTCTCGATCGGTTTCGACCCGCAATGGCTCGCCGACAACCCGCTGACGCTCGCCGATCTCGAGCGAGAGCGGGAGTTCCTGCAACAGGTCGGCTACGACCTGCTCGTCGAGTAAGGCGCCTGCATGGTCCGGACCGTGAGCGACAGGCTGCTTTTCACGGCCATTTTCATATCCGGTGCGTCCGCCCTGATCTACCAGCTGATCTGGGTGCGCTTGCTGGGCCTCGTGTTCGGGGTCAGCAGTTTCGCCGTTGCCACGGTCGTCGCGGTATTCCTGCTGGGCCTCGGACTGGGCAGCTACCTGTTCGGCCGCTGGTCGGAGCGGGCTCGCGACCCGCTGCGCATCTATCTGTACGTGGAACTGGGAATCGCCGCGACGTCACTCATCGCGTACCTCGTGATCGAGACCCTGCCCGTCTACCGCTACCTGTACGAGTACGCCTACAACAATCTCGGCTTCTACTGCCTTTCGGTTGCACGGCTGCTGCTGTCTATGCTGGTGTTGCTGCCGCCGGTGGTGCTCATCGGCGGTACGATGCCGCTGCTTGCCAAGTACTTCCTGCGCGATCCCGCGAACCTCGGCTCGCGCTTCAGCAGGATCTACTACCTCAACACGCTCGGTGCTACTGCCGGTGTGCTGCTGACCGGATTCGTGTTCGTGCGCTACTTCGGCGTAGTCGCCACGCTGATGATCGCCGTAGGCGGCAATCTGTTGGTCGCCCTGATCGTTGCGTTCTGCAAGCGGAGCGAAAGCGCCGCGCGCCCCGCGACAGACGAGCGGCGGCCGTATTCCTACATGCTGGTCTTCCTGTTTCTCACCGGTTTCATCAGCCTCGGTTACGAGATGCTGTGGGTGAGGATCCTCTCGACCTACGGCCTGTCGACCTCCCAGGCCTTCGCGCTCATCCTCGCGGGATTCCTGCTGGGCTTCTCGGTCGGAGCGTGGGTCGTGGCGCGCAAGGTGGACGGCCGCCGGGACCTCGAGGCCTGGTTCAGTGCCGTGTCCATTGTCACGGCTTTGAGCGGCGCCGTCGTGCTCCTGCTGTTCCGGCAGTTCGAGGTGCTCACGGTCCTGCTCGCGGACGCGACGCCGATGGGGCGGCTGACGCTCGGCATGACGCTGGCATTCGCCGTGTCGTTCATTCCGGCCGTGTTCATGGGAATCCTGTTTCCGCTCGGCGTGCGAATCTACGCGCAGGACGTCGATCGAATCGGTGCCAAGGCCGGCAACACCTTCTTCTCGAACACGCTCGGCTGTGTCCTGGGCAGCCTGCTGACGGGCTTCGTGCTGATTCCCTTCGTCGGGATGTGGAATACGACACTCGTTCTCATCAATCTCAGCCTGCTGATCGCGGCGGCTTTCCTGCTTCGCAGCCGCCGGCCCGAGCGGGCGCAATGGGCTTCGCTGCTCGTCGTTGCGGTGGTCGCGAACCTGCTGGTGTTCACGGACAGCAAGACGTTTCATGCCGAGCTGAAAGGCCGGGACCTGCGAACGGCGGCCGAGGGTTTCGATGTGATCTATTACGCCGAGGGACTCTCGGGAACGGTCACGGCCGTCGAGCGAGGCAGCTATCGTGGCCTGTTCGTCGACGGCCAGAACGTCTCCGGAACCGATCCGGTCTTGCTCGCCGACTCGAAAATGCTCGCCCACGTGCCGTTGCTGCTCGCCGAGGAGCCGCATACCGCGCTGACCGTGGGCTACGGCACCGGCACGACCTCGGGCAGCATGCTGCTCTACGACATCGATGTCCACGCGGTCGAGATCGAGGAAAAGATCATCGAGGCGGCGCCGCTGTTCCGCGAGGTCAACTACGCGTCCTATGCCGATCCGGACCTCGATATCGTGCTGGACGATGCCCGCAACTACATCGCCACCACGGACGAGCGGTTCTCCGTCATCGTCACGGACGTGACCAACCTGAAGTACAAACGCAACCCGTACCTGTACACCCGGGAGTATTTCGAGATCATGCGCGGCGCGCTCAGCGCGGAAGGTGTCGCCGCCGCCTGGCTTCCCGTTGGCGGCCTGTCGTTCAGCGACCTGCGCACACTGATTGCCACGTTCGACAGCGTGTTCCCGCACACGACGGCCTGGTACTTCACCCAATTCCCGACCCATTTCATCATCCTGGTGGGCACGCCGGCGTCGGCACGGGTAGACCTTGCCTCGCTTCAGGAGCGAATGATCGGGGTAGGGCATGACCTGCGTACCCTCGGCGTCGACAACGTCCACGAACTCGCCAGCATGCTGCTGCTGGGCGAGAGCGACATCGACGCACTGGTCCATGGTGCGCCCATGCACACGGACAACCGCCCGATCCTCGAGTACTCGGACATGGATCTCTACAATGTCGTGGACGTCGCGCCGAACCTCGGGCGGCTCATCGAGTTTCAGCAGGAGGACCTGCTCGCCTACTTCGTCGGTGCGG
>JANQGP010000343.1 GCA_028277265.1 Woeseiaceae bacterium
CATAGGGCCGGCCGTACTGGTCCATCGTGCCCATGCCGAGGATGTCGCCGCGAATTCTGTCCATCTCCTCACTGTCCCCGGCCACCTCGTCGGGATGCCGGTTGTTGACCAGGTACTCATACTGGAACTTCGCTCGCAGCAACATCTCGCCGTGGATGTCAGCCGGTGCCACGGCATCCGGACGACGCTCGAGGTAGATGCGCTCGAAGTTGAACATGCGCTCGTAGTAGGTAACCGCCCCACCGCCTTGCACCATGAGGCCGGCGATATCGAATCCCTTGTCTTGTAACTCCAGAGCGACCAGTGGTGCCGTCGTCGAACCGAGACTCGAGCCGTACACGTACACCCGACCCGCATCGATACGCGGGTCTTCCAGCAATCGGGAGAAGGCATCGATGTAGTGTGCGACCTCCGTGTCGTAGTCGAGGTCTGCACAGGCCGGTCCAGTATCATCCAGAGCCGTGCGTTCGACGCGAACGAGCGCAAGACCCGAGTCCCTCGCGATTGCGGCGAGCAGCTCGCGCGAATTCGAGCCCTCGCGATACTCCAGCGAGCCGCAGGAGACCCACTGGGTGAACAGCAGCGGATGGCGCGGCGCAGTATCGCCCTCGGGCAGGGTGATTATCGCCTGCAAGCGTGCGCCGCCGGCGGTTTCGACCTCGGTGTAGTGCGAAGTAACGCCGGGCATGGACTCGGTAGCGTAAACACCGGCGGAAAGAGCGAACAGGAGAACGGAGCAGGGAATCGGTCGCATGACGGGCCTCCATCGATTGGCGGAAACCCTAAGAGGCTAGTCGCACGAGATAACTAAGGTCTTGCCGGATTCTTTATAAATGCTTGCCGATTCGTGCATCAGCCGGCTTCAGTGCGCCCGGGAAGCGCCGTTCGGCGATCTGCGCCGGTAATCCGTCGGCGTCATACCGACACGCGCCTTGAAAGCGCGATTGAACGCGCCGATCGAACTGTAGCCGACCTTCATCGCGACGGACAGCACAGGCTGCCTGGCCTGCTCCGGCCGCGTCAGTTCATCGCAGGCCTCGCGGATGCGCCACTCGTGCAGAAAATCGTTGATATTGCGGTGCCCCATGCCGTGGTTAATCACTCGGCGCAGCACATGCTCCCCGGTGCCGAGGTTCCTGGCCAGTTCACCGATCGTCAGGCCCGACTGCAGGTAGATCCGATCGTCCGTCAACGAACGGTCGAGCTGAGTCAGGATCGCGGCTTCCACCCGGCTCAGTGCAGCCTTCGGTACCGTACGCGCAGGATCGACCCAGCTCTCGCTGCGCAGCTGCAGCAGGAACCCTGCGGCAACGACGCAACCGACAACAACCGCCGACATGTTCACCCACGTCACCGGCAGCGGCGTGGACGTGTCGAGCAGCAGGTTGAAGATTTGCACGCCCAGCGTCCCCGTCAGATACGCGCCGGTAACGAGGATGAAACCGAAGCGGAGACGACGCCGTTTCTCGACCAGGTCTACTGTCATGTCGCGCCATGCCTCGTGGAGTCCCGACAACACGAACACGAGAAGTACGACGTCAAAGCCGAAGCCGGCCACGGTCTCCCACGGAGCCGCAATACCGGCGCGATGATCGGGGAGGAAAAACAGCTGTTGCCACGTACCGATGATCGCGACGGCTATCGCGATGACCACGTGTCCGGGATTGAGGCTTGCCTCGTCGTTGAACAACATCCTGGCGAAGAGCCAGAACCAGACCGCCTTCGTGACACACAACGCGGTCAGCGGATAGGCCCATGGGCCGAGCGCTGCCGTCGATCCGTGCCAGGAGGTCGCGAAGAACGCCGCCACAGCGAGACAGAAGAATGCGCCGGGCGGTCCCGCCGGACTTCGCCGTCCCGTCACGAGCAGCAGCCCGGCCAGCGCCACCGAGGCCGCAACAGCCAGCGTACGGAAGACGATGTCGGGACTTTC
>JANQGP010000346.1 GCA_028277265.1 Woeseiaceae bacterium
CGGCGCAGGTAATAGAGCCCGGTGCCGAGACTGGCAACGATGGCGGCAAGCAGCACGTAAACGATGTATTTCATGGATCACCTCGGAACAGCGAGTATACGTGGACACGCAGCCCCGAAGTAAGTTGCCGTCGTGGCTTCCGCTCGTGGTCGGCACCTTGTTCGTCGCGCTGTTTGCCGCGCTCGGCGCCTGGCAGATATCCCGCGGGCTCGACAAACGTGCGACCGAGAATCTCTTTCACGGCGAAACAAGCTACGCGAACTGGAAAAACGGCATGGAGGTTCGTCCGTTCCAGCGGCTCGAAGTGACCGGGCGTTTCGACAGCGACCACCAGGTGCTGCTCGACAACATCACGATGAACAGCCGATACGGCGCCTACGTCATCACGCCTCTGATCGGTCTCGATGGCGAGCCCTTGCTACTCATCAACCGCGGCTGGATAGAAAAGGGGCCGAACAGGCCCGTCGACTCGGCGCAGCTCGAGGTGCCGTCGGCGCCCGTTACCGTGCGGGGCCGGGCCGGGTGGCTGCCGCGCGCCGGCATGAAGATGGGCGACGCGTTCGCACCGGGACAGGGTTGGCCGAAGACCGCCGTATACCCGTCGTCCGACGAAGTCGAAGCCGCACTTGGCCAGGAAGTCCAGCCGTTCGTGCTGCTCATGGACGAGGGAGAGGCCAACGGCTTCTACCGGAATTGGGAACCGCCAGGCTTCGGTCCTGACAAACACTTCGGCTACGCGCTGCAATGGTTTGCCATGGGCGTCGTGCTGTCGGCACTCCTGATCTGGAATCACCGCAAGAAGAAGTTCAAGTAATGACCGAACCGAAAACCACCAGGGGCCGCCTGGTTTTCCTGCTGCTCGCCGCGGTGTTCCTCGGTCCGCTCGCGCTGGCCGCCTGGATGTACTACGCGGGGCAGTTGCAGCCGGAAGGGCGCACCAACCACGGCGTACTGCTCGAGCCGATCATCAACCTGCCCGATACGGTTGCCGACTCGCCGCTGTACACGGCGGGCGACGGCCAGTGGATCCTGTTGTACGCAAATGATGCACCCTGCGACGAGGGTTGCCGAAACGCGCTGTACACGCTGCGCCAGTCCCGCCTGATGCTGGGGCGGGAAATGGACCGCCTCATCCGCGTGTTCTTGCACGGGGAGACCCCGCCGGATACCCTTTTCCTCGCCGATGAGCACGAAGGGCTGGTAACGCTCCGGGACGATGTGTTGCAGGACCTGCTGAGTACCAGGAGGCCCGCCGATCTGGCAGCCGGTGGCTATTACCTCGTGGACCCGCTGGGTAACCTCGTCATGTATTTCCGGCCCGACATCAATCCGTCGGCCATGGTCGAAGACATCAAGCACCTGCTCGAGTTTTCGCGGATCGGCTAAGTGGGAAGCACGTTGAACACGACGGTAGAAACGTACACAGACTGGCGCGACTACTACGAGCTGACCAAGCCGCGCGTCGTCATGCTGATCGTCTTCACGGCGATCGTCGGCATGTTCGTGTCCGTCCCGGGCTGGCCGGGCATCATGCCCATCGTGTTCGGTACGCTCGGCATCGGCCTGGCCTCGTCATCGGCAGCCGTCTACAACCACGTACTCGATGCCCGCATCGACATCCAGATGATGCGTACACGCGGACGGCCGTTGCCGCAGGGCAAGCTCACGGAGAAGTCGGCGCTGACCTTCGCCACCATCCTGTGCGTCATCTCGATGCTGATCCTGACCCTGCTCGTCAATCCGCTGACGGCCATCCTGACGTTTGTTTCGCTGATCGGATACGCCGCGATCTACACGGTATGGCTCAAGCGAGCCACGCCGCAGAACATCGTCATCGGCGGCGCGGCCGGGGCCGCCCCGCCGGTCCTCGGATGGACCGCCGTCACCAACGAGATCCACGCGGGTGCGTTATTGCTGTTCCTGATCGTCTTCGTGTGGACGCCGCCGCATTTCTGGGCGCTCGCCATCGCACGCAAGGACGAGTATGCCAAGGTCGATATCCCGATGCTGCCCGTCACGCACGGCGAGGATTACACGCGCCTCAGCATCCTGCTGTACACGATCCTGCTCGTCATCGTCACGATCCTGCCGTACCTGATCGGCATGGCCGGCATCATCTACCTCGCGACCACCGTGGTCCTCGATGCGTATTTCCTCTATTACGCCATCCGGATGTACCGCGTACCCGAGGACAAGGCGCTGCCGATGAAGACCTTCGGGTACTCGATCAACTACCTGGGCATCCTTTTCGCGGCCCTGCTCGTCGATCACTACGTGCCGCTCCAGCTCAGCTTCTGATGCCGGGCTCGGTGCCGCGGTTCGACCCGGACTTCTGGCAGGTATGAGCGGCGAAACCCACGAAGCGACGTTCGAAAAACTGGTGCGGCCGCATTTCGACCGGCTGTACCGCCTCGCGTTCCGGCTTACCGGGCGCAAGGCGGAAGCCGAGGACCTGTTCCAGGAACTCCTGATCAGGGCCTTCGGCAAGCTCGACGAACTCGTGTCGATCAGCGAGCCGGGTCCCTGGCTGTCGCGCGTCATGTACAACCTGTTCATCGACGAACAGCGACGCTTCGCCCGGCGCCGCATGCACGTGGTTGACGAGGGCTTCCTGTCCGGCGAGGGCCTGGCCGGGTTCGCCGGCGACGAGGACCCCGAGCGCGACCAGCATCGGCTCGAGAAGCTGCAACAGCTGGACGCGGCCCTCCGGCAGCTGTCCGACGAGCATCGCATCATCGTGCTGCTGCACGACACGGAAGGCTATAAACTCTCTGAAATTCATGAACTTATGAACATCCCGGTCGGGACGGTCAAGTCCCGCCTGCACCGCGCCCGGGCACGTCTGCGGGAAATCCTCTCGGAAAACGGAACCTTTTTCTGATCCCGGTCGTGTAAAGGGTCAGGCAGGACGAAATCATGCATACACAGGACACCGATGCTCGTTCGGACTCAAGGGATCAGGAGATCCTGGCGCTATTGAAGGACTACCCGATGGCCGATGCTTCCACAGGCTTCTACGATCAGGCTCTCGCCCGCGCCACCCACGAGGGTACGCGCCGCCAGCGCAATCGCTGGATCATGACGGGCTTCGGGTCCGCGCTCGCTGCGGGCGTCGTGTTGTGGTTGCTCGGCGGCTTCTTCCTGACCGCCCCGGACCTGCCGGCGCCCGATAAGAGTATCCCCGGCATCGCCATGACGCTCGAGGAGCCGCACACGGTGAATCTCGTGTTTGCGTCGGCTAACGCCCTCGACGACGCGACGCTGACCGTGACGTTGCCCGATGGCGTCGAGCTCGCGGGATTCCCGGGACAACGCGAGATTTCCTGGCAGACGAGTCTCGTCGAGGGCAGGAACTACCTGCCGCTCGAGCTCATCGCGCTGACGCCGACCGGCGGCGAAGTACTCGCGCGACTCGAACATGACAACCGTGGCCGGACCTTCCGACTGCGCGTAATTGTGAGCTAACGGAGTAGTGCAATGAGACAGGTAAGTATCTTTATCGCGACGCTCGTACTGACGCTGATGGCGTTTTTCCCGGCCGTTGCGCGCGCCGATGACCTGGAAGGTCTCGATGTCACGATGGAGGTCGTCGAGAACGCCGGCGATCTCGAGGACGTCATATCCGAGATGCGCGGTCCGGACGACGATGACGTCGAGGACGACGACTGGGACGACGACGGCGACACGGACGACGAGTCCGACGATGCGGACGAGCAGCGCCGAGAAGAAGACGACGACGAGTATGACGACGACGAGTCCGACGGCGATATGGAAGACGAGGACGACTTCGAAGACGAGCGCGACGACGAATTCGAAGACGACGAGCCGTACGAAGAAGACGAAATGGAAGACGAGGACGACTTCGAGGACGGCGAAGACGTCGATGAGGACGAGTTCGACGACGATGAGGACGACGACGACGACGAGATGGACGACGACGTTCCGTCCGACGACGTCGAATAAAAGCAGGCGGCTGGCCGGAATCAGCCAATCCCCCCGTTTGTGACGCATTCGGGGGGATTTTCTTGCGCCACGTCATAGTTTTGGCCCACCAAAGCCAATACTCTCCAACCTGACATAACGCTTTTATCGCCGACGCATGCACATCCGCCCGTTCATCATCGTCTTCATCGCCCTGATCACGGTCCTTGCGCCCGCGCGCCCGGCCGTCGCGATGACCGCCGAGCAATACTTCGCCGACGGCAATCGCCTGTTCCGCGACGATCTTTACTGGGCCGCCTTGCTGCGCTACCGCCAGGCCGAGGACGAGGGCATGCGCAGTGCGGTTCTCTACTACAACACGGGCGTCGCGCACTATCGTGCCGGGCAGCATGTGCGTGCTCGAGAGGCGCTGCTCAGAGCGCTCGACGACCCGCAACTGCGAATTGCTGCACAGTACAACCTCGGTCTGAACGCCTACAGGCTCGGCGAGACCGACGAGGCGCTGCGCTGGTTCCGCCTGGCCCGCGACCAGGAGGTCGACAGGAAGCTCCAGGAATACGCGGTCGTCGCGATCTCCCGGATCCGCCTGGCGGCGGAACAGCCCACCGGGTTCGAGATTCGCGCTGAAGAGCGCAAGAAGAAGCGCAAGTTCGCCGATCTCGAGTTGCGTGCCCGTGTCGGCTTCGGCACCGACGACAACGTCTTCCGCTCGCCCGATCAGCCGTACATCGACCTCGCGGATTCGAATGCGCCAACCGTCACGCCGGTGATTCAGAGCGGGGCGTTTATACCGGTCAGCCTGTCGGCCAAGTACCTCATCAACAGTCTTCCGTTCGAAGGGTTCTACGGTGCGTATCGTCTCTCGGGTCGCTACTACCAGGACCAGGAGCTCGAGAACGCGAACGAATACTCGCACGAGCTGAGCTTCGGCAGCGAGTACGATCGCATGGACGAGGAAAAGAACCGTTCGCGCCGCGTGCGCAGCGCGTTCAAGGTCGCGCAGCACGACGAGGTGTATTACGACCCCGACGATGGCGCCTCGCGGGTCGTTAACGGCGTCGAAGTCGACGACCGCATGAACTACCTGCGCTACGGCCCACAAATCAGCCTGCGGCAGTTCGGCCCGAAAGTCGGACTGGGCATGGATTTCACGGGCCAGCTCTGGAATTACGAGGAAACGGGCGTTCTCCCCGAGTACGATCACGAGTATTTCAAGACGAGCGTCTTCGGACAGTACAGGTTCTCGCGCACGGCTCTGCTGCGTGTCACGGCCGAATACTACAGCCGTCGTTTCGGCGACCGCCCGTCGTTCGACCTCGACGGACAGCAGCGGGTGGGCAACCCGAACGTTCGCTACGACTACGTTGCGCTCGGCCTGCGCGCCCGGCAGCGCATCACCGATTCGATGTGGTTCGGCTTTGACGTCGAGCGTACCGTGCGCACCGACCAACACGTCGGCTATAACGACTACACGCGCGACAGCTTCGGTTTCGAGTATCACTGGTCGCCCGGTGAGCGTTTCGACGTCGAATTGGAAGGCGTCTATCACCTCTACGACTATCCGAACGCGTTCGCTTTCCACGAGCCGTCGGCCGGCGTCAAGACCCAGGAGTCCATCATGGCGAAGATCGAGGCGTCGTTCCGCATGACGCGTCGTCTGAGCCTCGTTGCGGAGGCCCGGCTCAGGGAAACCGTATCGAACGACATTCGCATTCAGTATGAACGACTCCAGTACATGCTGGGCGTTCGCTGGGAGTCCTGATCTTGGTACACTTGCGCGCTTTCCCGAGCGCGCCATGGACGTCACACCAATCCTCGAAAACCTCAATGACGCACAGCGTCAAGCGGTGACCGCACCGTCTGAACCGACGCTCGTCATCGCGGGCGCCGGCAGCGGCAAGACGCGCGTGCTCGTCCACAGGGCGGCGTGGCTGATCGACGTCGAAGGCGTCTCCCCTCACGGCCTGCTGGCCGTGACCTTCACGAACAAGGCGGCGGCCGAGATGCGCTCACGCATCGAGGGGCTGCTCGACGTGCCCGTGCAGCATCTCTGGATCGGGACGTTCCATGGCCTCGCGCACCGCATGCTGCGGCGCCACTGGCGCGAGGCCGGATTGCCACAGAATTTCCAGATCATCGATTCGGACGACCAGCTGCGTCTGCTCAAGCGCCTGTTCAAGAATCTCGAAATCGACGACAGCCGCTGGGCGCCGAAGGAGATCCAGTGGTTCATCAACGCGCAAAAGGACGAAGGCCTGCGACCTCGGCATCTCGATGACGAGGGCGACCTCAACCGGCGCGAGATGATATCGCTGTATCAGTCCTATCAGGAGGTGTGCGAGCGCGGCGGACTCGTCGACTTCGCCGAGCTGTTGCTGCGCGCCCACGAACTGCTGCGCGATAACGAGGAACTGCTGGGGCACTACCGGCGCCGCTTCCGGCACCTGCTGGTCGACGAGTTCCAGGACACCAACGCGATCCAGTATGCGTGGCTGCGCTTGCTGGCCGGTGGCGATGGCGTACCGTTCGTCGTCGGCGACGACGACCAGTCGATCTACCGCTGGCGCGGCGCGCGCGTCGAGCACATCCTGCAATTCCAGCAGGACTTCCCGGGCACGAACGTCGTGAAGCTCGAGCAGAATTACCGCTCGACGTCGACGATCCTGAATGCCGCGAATGCCGTCATTGCCAATAACGGTTCGCGGCTCGGCAAGAATCTCTGGACCGAAGGTGCCGAGGGCGAACCGATCAAGGTCTATTCGGCGTACAACGAGCGCGACGAGGCGGACTTCGTCATCGGCCGCCTGCGCGACTGGATAGACCAGGGCAATCTGCGCGCCGATGCGGCCATCCTGTATCGGTCGAACGCCCAGTCCCGCGTGCTCGAGGAAGGGCTCATCAACGCCGGTATTCCTTACCGCGTCTATGGCGGCCTGCGGTTCTTCGAGCGCATGGAAATCAAGGATGCGCTCGCGTACCTGCGCCTGATCTCCCATCGCGACGACGACTCGTCATTCGAACGCGTCGTCAACAAGCCGACGCGCGGCATCGGTGCGCGAACACTGGACACGGTCCGCTCCTACGCGCGCGCCGATGCCTGTTCCCTCTGGCGCGCCGCGGGCGCGGTTGCGAGCAACGATCTCAGGGGCCGAGCCGCGAATGCCGTTGCCGCATTCATGTCGCTGATCGAACGCATGGCGCGCGAGGTCGACGGGCTCGAGCTGCAGGACAAGGTCGACCACGTGATCCACCGTAGCGGGCTCGTCGAGTTCTTCAAGAAGGACAAGGGGGAAAAAGGCGAAACCCGTGTCGAGAACCTGTTCGAGCTCGTCAGCGCGGCGAAGAGTTTCGTGCCGGACCCGGCCAACGAGATGCCGCCGCTCGACGAGTTCCTGTCGCACGCCGCCCTCGAGGCGGGTGAAGGACAGGCCGATGCCTGGGAAGACTGCGTCCAGCTCATGACGATGCACTCGGCCAAGGGCCTCGAGTTCCCGCTCGTATTTCTCTCCGGCATGGAGGACGGCCTGTTCCCGCACCAGCGCTCCATCGCCGATCCGCAAGGTCTGGAGGAGGAGCGGCGCCTTTGTTACGTCGGCATCACGCGCGCGATGCAAACCCTCTACGTGACCCATGCCGAACAACGGCGGCTGCATGGCATGGACAATTTCTCGCAGCCCTCGCGGTTCATTCGCGAGATACCCGACGAGCACGTCGAGGAGATTCGGCCACGCGTGCAGGTGACACGGCCGGTGCAATCGGCCCGGGGATCGCGCCGGCCTCAAACGGCGATTACCCCGGGCGGCGAGGCCGGCATTCGACTCGGTCAGCGCGTACGTCACAAGAAGTTCGGAGACGGAGTGATTCTCAATTGCGAAGGCCAGGGAGCGCACGCACGCGTCGAGGTCAATTTCGAGACGGCCGGCACAAAATGGCTGGTAATGAGCTATGCGAATCTGGAACTAATGTAGAATGTCGTTCCAGACGCGGCAGGGTATGCGGCACCTTCAAGAAAAACGTCAACAACAATGAAAATTCTCATTCTCGGCGCAGGTCAGGTCGGCTCGTCCGCGGCTTATCAC